>DATCZQ010000083.1:0-37735 GCA_036525815.1 Yeosuana sp.
CGTTGCAAAAGCACGGTCTTTTTTTGGAAACCACTCTGCCGTGGTTTTGATGGCTGCCGGAAAATTTCCTGACTCTCCAAATCCCAGTCCAAATCGCGCTGCTACAAACCCGATAACACTAAACCCAGGCCGAACCAAAGCATGCAACATGCCAAACACACTCCAAATAGCAATCGATAGTGTATAACCCTTTTTAGTCCCTAACCGATCTATTAAACCTCCCATATAGAGCAACCCTAATGCATAGGCCACTTTAAAGGATATCATAATATTGGCATAATCACTGTTAGTCCATCCAAATAGTTTTTCTAATGTTGGTGCCATTACGCCTATAATACTCCTGTCAAAATAATTGATGGTAGTCGCAAACATTAAAAGCCCTAAAATGCGGTATCTGTAATTGCCAATCTTTTTTGGTTCACTCATAATTTCTTCAATTACATATTATAAGGCATTTTACATTTAATAAAAACATAGTATATCAAATACTTTGATTCTTATTACCATAATGGTTTTAAGATTTCTATTTCCACTCTAAAGTCAAAATATATCAAATGTTATACGTTGTTTTTTATTTACCTTGTCATTTCTAAAAATAATACAAATATTCATTTGTGATGGGGGAAATAATTATTTTAAGAGGGGATAAACTAATTTTTTGTCTAATTATTAATTATGATCTCCATCCTTAAAATTTTTTAATTTCCTTAATAATGCTTCAAGGTAATAATAATCTGCATAGATCAGTGGAACATCAATTTCGGCATTATGGGGTATACTACCAACACTATGTTTCAATATAAAATTATTGTTCTCGCCAGTTATTGCGGTATAAATATCACTAGCTAATGCTGTCAATATTATATCGATGAATTGAGAATAACTGTTTTTGGAATAATTATCCAATTCGATCAAAGCAGAGGCTGTTATTGCAGCAGCTGAAACATCCCTTGGTTCATCAGGAATATTTTCTGCATTATAATCCCAATAGGGAATACCATCTTTTGGCATGCTAGGGTTTTCAATAATATATTTTGCTATATTTTCAGCTTGTTGCAAATAACTTTGATCTTTAGTGTAGCGATAACAAACTGTATAACCATAAAGACCCCAAGCTTGCCCTCTTGCCCATGAACTTTCATCTGAATATCCTTGTGCCGTTTGTTTACTTCTAACCTGTCCGGTTTCAGGGTTATAATCAACTAGGTGATATGAACTAAAGTCTTGCCTAAAATGATTCTTCATGGTTGTATTGGCATGAGCAATAGCTACATTTTTATATTTATTGTCCCCTGTTATTTTGCTTAGTTCAAAAAGTAGTTCCAGATTCATCATATTGTCTATAATAACTGGAAATTTCCATCCTCTCTCGGCTTGCCACCCAGCATCAGTTTCCCAGCTCTGGATACACCCAACATTGGGATTGAATCGCGTTATCAATGAATCTCCGGCGGTAATCATAACTTGTTTAAAACTTTCATTGCCTGTTAGCCTATATCCATTACCATAAGAAGAATTAAAAACAAATCCTAGATCATGGTTGTTAGTGTAGTTTTTGTGGGATTCAAATTCTGATTGAAATTTCTCAGCAGCTTCTTTCCATGCTTCATCTTTAGAAAAATCATACAAGTACCAACAGGATCCTGGAAAAAAGCCTTCAGTCCAATCAAAATCCTCATTCGTCCAATGCATTTTCCCTTCAGCTGTTATTGTTCTTGGAATTCTTTTAGCTTTTTCTGATTCTGTTAATAATAAGGTTAATTGCTTTTCTGCAAATTTTAACTGCCTTTCAACAAATTCTATATCCACTTTACTGCTAAATGAATAGCATGTTAAAAGAAAAATAGAAAACAACACTAAAAAATTTACTTTGCTCATTCAGTGATTTATTTTTATAAAGATTATTGTTAATATTAACTTAATCAAAACTATATAAGAATTAGTATTAATTTGGGGTGAAATGGTTTTATTTTAGGGATTCGTAAAATTATTTTTAGTTCATTAATCAAAAAGACTATATTTAGATACTTGGAGAGCCTTTGTTTTAATTGATGCTTTGATGTAATTATAAATTACATTTTTTTACAAACAGGAACACAAATCGAGCTCTAAACATGGTACTTTAAGATTATTTATTAATTTTTTCCATAATTAATCCATACAACTTTTCTGCAAAACTTGCTCCTAAATCAATGCATGATCGACTATCATAGTGCCACCTATCGGAAAATTTGTAATATCTTGAATTACGGACAATAGCGGCATTTCTATCTATTTTAACAAATTCTTCCTGTGCATGTTGTACCAATTCTTCATAGGGGTAGACCTTATCTCCCTTGTCCCATGAATCGGATATTTTCCCTATAACTATAGGTAAATCATCGGTCAACAAGCTTGCTCTAATTAAGTCCATTAATCGTTTTAAGTTGAATAAATATCGATTGGCGATTTCTTTGGTATCCGTATCCGCTTCACCCTGCATCCATACTATTCCTTCAGGGATCAATACATCCTCAATGCCATCATTATCTATGTCATGATCTTTAAAGGCATTTCTCAAAGTTGCAAGAAAATGATCATACTGGTTAATTCCTTGGTCTGCATTAAAATCAGGTTCCCAACAGCCTGGTTCTCTGTATGCCATACTATCTATAGAAGTTCCACCACGAGAATATTTGATTATAGCTATTTTATCATTTGGAAAAAATGCTTTCATTTTTCGGGCAAATGACAATTCTAAACCAAACCTTTCGGATAAATTGTTTTTTTCGTTATCTGATGAAAAACCAGTTCCATGTCCTGGTTTTAGCTGTTCCCAAATACCCAAGCCTCCATGTTTTTCTCCTCCTATTGCTGGATTACCATGAAAAATGTAAACATCATTAAAACTTTTATTAATTGAGTCAGGAAGTTCATTGTTATAACCAAAACCATCCATGTTCGACTGACCTCCTAAATAGAAGAGTCTAAAAGTATGTGACTTATTTTGACTGAATGTCATACAAAAAAGAAGCAGGTTAAATATTATAACTATAGACCTCATTTTAAATTTCTTATTTTAATTTCTTTATCCAATCTGGCAATTCGCCAAGTCTTAATTTTAATTGTTCCTCAAACAGTGATTCTGGTTTAACAGGTGTACCCAAACTTTCCAAAACCTGTACCTCATCTTCTTGGAAGGTTGTACCGGAACCATGAAAACCTACAATTATTGGGGGGACAAATCTCCAATACCAGGTCTCGGTTGCCACAAATCTAAAATTCTCTTCAGGGGCATCGGTTTCCTCATAATTCCACAAAACCAAATACTGACTGTGGTTTGGCAAGTTTTGACGGGCGCCTCCAGCCCTACCCTGAAAAAAACCGCCACTTACGTTGTCGAAAAGTGTGCATCGTGGTTGGGAGGCGTGAGATTCAAAACTGGTATGCGATGGATATTTAGATCTCCAAATAACCGTATTGGTTGTACTGCCACCTGCCACACCCACGGAATGGTGCATTCCTGCCATATCATTGATATTAGCCATCAGGATTCCTGTTGAGCCACTGGCATGAATGGCATTATGCCCAATGTTGCCTTCAATTGCAATATTTAAGGCAGTACATGCTGCCGAAGTGCTAAAATTTACACAGTTGGTTACATTTTTAAAGGAACAATCTTTAATCCATGAATTAACGGATTCAGATATGGTCAAAATATCCCATCCTCCATCATCCTGTGCCGATCTGTGATGCACAAACTCTTTGGTCCAGTTTCCTTCAAATGTTATATTTTCAAAACCAATGTTCTCCAAATGCTCAAAAGTAGTTACTTCCCAATTATGCTTAGATTGAATATCATAATGAATGGGCTCAACCAACACAATTGTATTGCCTGCAACACTTTCTACTTGGTGGATTTCATTGACCTGCACTCCTTTATTTAAAATTGATATCCATTCTGGCTCTTGTTTTAAGGACATTAAGTCATAATCTATTAAATCTTTACTGTTGTTTAAAACTTTAATTAAAATCCAATCATTCTTTTTTATCGCAGAAGCATCGCCCACTTGAATGCTATATGTTTCCCTTTTGGAATCAGCAACAATTTTTGTTAAATGTTTATTGCTTTTGATTGAACTTGATTTTATTGCCGAAGGACAACTCCATAGTTTGTTGGGATCGAGTGGCGGTAAATCGTTTTTAAAAAACAAAATGGTGTTTTTTTGATCTTCTCCCTTAAAAACAATATTGGATGATATAATTGTTATATCGCTAGTATCATCTTCATCCGTATTAATATCATATTTCCCTTTTGGAAAATAAATAATTCCCTCGCCATTCTTTGACGCAGCCTTTATGGCTTTTTTTATGGCTTCCTTATCTGATTTTGAATCATTTGCAATGGCACCGTAATCCGTTACATCAAATAAAGGAAAATCAACCGTTGGAATGGGTACTTCACTGTACCTATATCCCGAATATGAAAAATCAGGCAATATTGGTTCGGTTCCATTTTTTGATGCTTGCTCAAAATCTTTCCATAGCTCGCTTTCTTGAGCTATGCAATTAAGGCTTAAGGCTATGATAAGTACTTGAAAAAAAACATGCTTAAAGAAATACATAAATATTTTACTATTACTAATTAATAGAACATTAATAGAACAAATAATTCGTGACAAAATATTGCCACGAATTATTTCAACTAACTCAAATAAACTATTTACTAACTCTTAAATATCAATTTTGAGTACCAAATACTTTCATGATATTTTATTTTATTTTAAACCCTTCAGGGTTTTGCACCAATTCACTTAAAGAAACAGAATTAAAAGGAATTGGAGCAATATATTGAGCTTCCGTTGGCATTCTTACCAAATCCACGGGCTCAGACGGATCTCTTTTAGCCGCCATTTCAGCAACACGCTCTGTTCTTACCAAATCAAACCATCTTTTGTTCTCCGCAGCTAATTCCCAACCTTTTTCATCTACTACCTCATTTGGGGTAGCGGAAGTTACGGTAGGAACTCCGGCTCTAGTTTTAACCAGGTTTAAAGCAACTAATGCACTGCCGTCAGAGTCATTACCAGTAGCTCTAATTTGAGCTTCTGCATAAATCAATAAAATTTCGGCATATCTGTAGATATCTACCGGTCTAAAATTAACTGGTCTAGAACTAAACGTTAAATCTTCTGAAAACACATACTTTCTGTACATCGGATGCGCTCTATCAGAATCTGGCCAAAATATGGTAGGCGGATTTTTTGGTGTAATTACCCCGCCTGGTGCGTTTCTATTAGGAATATCCAATAAGAAGGTATAATCTTTTCTAGGGCCTTCAGGAAAATCATTGAAAAATTGTAATTCAGGAAAACAGTCGGAAAATCCCCTACCCTGATGAAAAGTAAATGACATTGCTATTTGATTACCAAAACTTTTATCATCATCAAATCTAAATGAAAAAATAGTTTCCTTACTATCGCCTCCCGCTAAGGTCCACAATTGATCAATAGGTATCAATTCATGGTAATTATAATCGATAATTTCCTTTGCTTTGGCAGCTGCTAATGGATACTTGTTAACATCCTTAACGGGCCATCCAGCCCATGTTAAATACAAATCAGCTAGAACAGATTTTGCTAAAGAGGCCGATGCACGTCCTTCTTCTTCAGACCCTGGTACAGGCAAAGAAACCTCGGCAATTTGTAAATCGCTTTCTATTTGTCTGTAATTTTCTAAAACAGTGGCACGTTGTTCTTTTCCTGTAGGAAGAACACCATCTAATATTAGAGGCATATTGCCATGAATCTTAACCAAATTCAAATAACTTATGGCTCTAAAAACCCTTGCTTCAGCATCAGCGGCCTTCACGATAGCTTCTGGTGCCGTCGCTGTCTTAAGTCCTTCTATTAGGGTATTACAGTAATATATGGTTCGCCAATACGCATCCCATGCATGAGGCAGCCAATTAATATCGGAGTTTTCCCCGCTACCATAATCAAATCGATCGAACACCCTTAAAGGAGCCTTGTTTCCAGCAATCCAAGTGGTAATATCATCACCTCCGTATGTTGCGGTTCTTAAATAGTGAGGGTCTCTATGCATGTTAAGCTGTCTTCTGTAAATAGGAGCCACATTATTAGCTATATCTGCTTCAGACTCTATTTTTCCAACAGATAGCAAACTACCTGTATCTTCTTCCAGTTCTGAACAAGAATGACCAGAAGCTAGTATTATTCCAATCAAGAATATTTTAAATATATATTTCATTGTATTAATTTTTTTATTATTAGAATGTAACATTAAGACCAAAAGTAACTGAACGGTTTATAGGATAGGAATTGTAATCAATTCCCACATCGGCATCGGCATTACTAACTGATGCTGTTGCTTCTGGATCAAATCCAGTATAATCAGTAATTATAAATAAATTTTCAACACTGGCATATATCCTAGCGTTGGTTAATCCTAATTTATTTAACAATTTGCTATCAACATTGTAACCTAAGGCAATATTCTTCATCGTAATATACGATCCATCTTCTATAAATTGTGAGGACAGAATTTCTGTACCATCTCGCCCTGAAGGAATATTACTTGGGTTAGTAGTTGTCCATCTGTCTCTATAATCACCATGTACGGCATGGAACTGTTGAGCTCCTAGCGCCATTAATCGGCCTCGTTGTAAATTATAAATATCGTTACCCTGGGAACCTGTAAGCACAAAGTTTAAATTCCAGTTTTTATAGCCTACATCCCAGTTCCAGCCCCAAGTAAAGTCTGCATTGCCATCTCCTACAGTTGTAATATCATCTGTAGTTATAGCGCCATCACCATTGATGTCTTTATATTTGGCATCACCGGGCGCTTTATTAAATAATGCGGCTTCTGCTTCTTCCCCTAACTGATAAACCCCTTCAAAAACATAACCTCTAAAAGAACTGATGGGCAATCCTACTTCAACTCTTGTTGGTTTTACAGGGAATGTGTTTTCTCTGATAACATCCCCAATAACTATAAATTCAACATCATCATTTAATGCTAGTACTTTATTTTTATTACTTGAAACACTTAATGTAGAATTGATGCTCCAATCATTATTATTTAATATTCTGGCTCCTAAAGTTATTTCAAACCCTTTATTTTCAACTTCACCCGCGTTAACAAATTTACGCGTGGGCCCGACAAATTCAGGTAATTGAGTGTCTAACAACAAATCTGTTGTATTCTTTTTGTAGTAATCAACAGAAAGGGTTAAAGCAGAGTTAAATAATCCCAGATCCAGACCTGCATTTATTTGCTCGGTTGTTTCCCAAGTCAAATCAGGGTTGGCTATTCTATTCGAAGGTGCTATTCCTGTTGTTAAGTTTCCATCAAACGGATAATCGACACCTAGGCCAAGTACCGCTCTATCTCTGGTTCCAAAAGGATTGATGCCTTGATTGCCAACTTGACCATAACTTAACCTTAGCTTCAGATTGTTAACGGTTTCAACATTTTTAATGAAATTTTCTTCAGACACTTTCCAGGCTAATGATGCCGAAGGGAAATAGCCCCATTTGTCATTTTGAAACACACTGGTCCCATCGGCCCTAAACGAAGCTGTCAATAAATATTTATCAAAAAGAGAATAATTTATACGCCCAAGAAAAGATTCTAAATCTCTATTACTTTCAGAATTAGTAACCGTTTGTACACTGGCAGCAGATAAATCTCTATACGTCACAACATCTGTGAAAAAATCACTGGCGTTGATATCTGCTCTATTTCTTTTATCTATAACCAATTCATGAATAGCATCTATTTTTAGACTATTGTTTTCATCAATATCCAATGAATATGTAAGTCTGTTAGTATTGAATAAATTGGTAGAATAAATGTTATCTACATTCGCTAAACCGTTATTACTTGAAATTAAAGGTTCATAGGAATTATTGTGAATCTCTGTTTTTACAATACCCACTGAGGAATTAAACACTAAATTTTTAACAAGATCCCAATTAATGTTACCATTAATACTTATGCGATCTACTGTGTTTTTTCTAACATTATTTTCAGCGGCAACTAATGGATTTGTTTGTGATGTTGCTAAGTTTTTAATAGAGTTAAAATTATAGTCCCCATTTTCATCAAAAGCAGGTGTTGTAGGATCAAACGATAATCCCACACCCAAATCGGCTCTAATACCAGTCCTTTCTTCTTGACCTACGTTAAAATTAAGTCCCACTTTTATTTTGTCTGATAGCTTTGCATTTAAATTAGACCTCAAATTTAACCGTTTAAAATTTTGATGATCTACAACAGTTCCTCCAGCGTCATAATAATTACCAGAAAGGTAATAATCCATGGTGTCACTCCCTCCGCTGGCAGAAACTTGCACATTATTAAAATAAGCCGTTTGAAACAGACGCTTCTGCCAATCTTCACCACCATTTACTCTTAAATCAGCAATTTCCTGTGCGGTAAAAACCTCCGTGCCATCAGAAAAATTAACGCCTTCAGCAAATTCAGCGGCGTTCATCAAATCCAATTTTTGAGTCACATTCGAAATACCGGTAAATACATCCACACTAATTTTAGCTTTACCTGAGCGCCCTCTTTTTGTTGTAATTAATACAACTCCATTAGCACCTCTAGTTCCATAAATAGCCGTCGAAGAGGCATCTTTAAGCACTTCCATAGACTGAATATCATTAACATTGACGGTTGATATGTCCACAAACTGCCCATCAACTACATATAAGGGTTGATTACTTCCCGTAATGGAATTAGCACCACGGATTCTAATTTTAAAACCCCCACCTGGCGCACCAGATGTTTGGGTTACTTGCACCCCAGCAGCCCTTCCTTGTAATGCCTGACTCACATCACTTAGCGGTTGTTTATCAAAGTCCTTAGAAGACACAGATGTTAAAGCTCCTGTTAAATCACTTCGCTTTGAAGTACCATAGCCTACAACCACCACCTCATCAAGTATAGCCGCATCTTCTTCTAAAACTATATTAATAGTTGTTAGATTCCCCACCTTTTGCTCTTTGGTCAAGTAGCCTAAAAAACTAAATATTAATGCGTCATTTGGGGATGCGTTAATGGTATAATTACCATCAAAATCAGTTGCCGTTCCCTGAGAACTGCCTTTTATAATGACATTTACACCGGGAATTGGTTGGCCATCCGTAGCGGATGTTACCGTTCCTTTAATATTTCCTTGGCCAAACATACAGACCATGCCAAAAAACAAAAAGCATACGGTAGTAATTTGCTTTAGAAAGGAGTTATTTCTTTTCATATTTTAAAAGTTTAGTTAGTTTAATTATTGTGAATATATGTGGTTTATGCAAATAAAAAGGGGGGGAAATCGTTCAAAAAAGTAGGTTATTTAGTCATTTTTAAATTAATTCTCCATTTATTTTGCTTCTGTTTATCCTTAAACTTTCTTTTTGCATTTTTTATAAAGCCTGAACAACTATAGCTGTGACGTCTTCAGTCTCAGTACTCCTAGAGTTGCAAAGTTTATACTATGACGAGCATCCATTTTGTTCTCCTTTAATTCAAGTAGATACATTACTGAAAATAAAAATACTTGCAATAGCAATACAATAAATAATATGGTCATAAATAATATTTATTTATATATGAAATTTTTAGGTAAAAATGAACTTAAAACATTGTTAGTTTATTCGAATTTATAATTTTGTTAAATTCAAACGCAAAACGACTGTAACATTATTATTCAATTTTGTAACATTTTTTAAAATCCCCATCAATATGTTACAAAATTGGAATGATTTGTTACGAAATTAATAAATGTATTCTGGGAAATCAAGTGAATTAATCTGGATTTTTGGCTGCATATATAATGCCGATAGACAATTTTTGAAGGATATTCAGCTTAAACCGTCCATCGATCGTAAACGTTCCAAAACAACAGCTATTGTAATTTGATTATGTTCTATTTGTCTTTTAATTTATTTGTGAATAAATTCACATCATTTAAAACCTACAACGAAACTCCATATAGCAACGCGTTAGAACTAATATAATAGATGAGTAAAATATATGTTTCTATAATAATGGTATTATGTTTTTCTTGCAGCAGGAAACAACCAGAATTAAAACTAATTGACAAGCAAAACTTTACCAAAGTAATTGATAACAAACAGGTTTTTCTGTTTACTTTAAAAAATAAACACGGGCTTACGGCTCAAATCACTAATTATGGTGGCCGTATAGTGAGTTTGTGGATACCTGATAAGAATGGTAACTTTGATGATATTGTTTTAGGTTATGAGTCCTTGGAACAGTATTTAAAGCCCAAAGGACGTTATTTTGGTGCCTTGATAGGACGTTATGCCAATCGCATTGCCAAAGGGAGGTTTACCCTTAATGATAGTATCTACAACTTAACAATTAACAATGGTGCCAATCATTTACATGGTGGAAAAAATGGGTTTCATAATGTAGTTTGGAATGCCAATCAATTATCAGATTCAGAATTAAAATTAGAATATCTTTCTAAAGATGGTGAAGAGGGCTATCCAGGTAATCTAAAGGTTACGGCTATTTATAAACTAACCGTTAGCAATGAGTTAGAAATCAACTATACTGCAACTACTGATAAGTCAACTCATGTTAACCTTACAAGTCATTCATTTTTTAATTTGTGCGGTGCTGGCAAAGGCAGTATTAATGATCATTTATTACAAATTAATGCAGCATACTATACTCCGATAAATGAAGAACAAATTCCAACAGGAAAACTTGAAGAAGTTAAAAATACAGCATTTGATTTTACTACACTTAAACCAATAGGAGAAGATATAGATGCCAGTAGCCAACAATTAAAATTTGGCTTTGGATACGATCATAACTATGTTTTGGATGGTTCAGGATTAAGAGTGGCAGCAAAAGTAATTGAACCGAAATCGGGTCGAATAATGGAAGTCATTACAGATGAACCGGGGTTGCAGTTCTATGGAGGTAACTTTTTAGGTGGAAAAAATATTGGGAAAGGAAATTTATCATATGAATATAGAACTGCCTTTTGTTTAGAAACACAACATTTTCCAGACAGTCCAAATCAAAGAAGTTTTCCTTCAACTATATTACACCCTGATGATGAATATCATTCTACCTGTATTTATAAATTTACCATTAAATGATAAAAACAAAAACCTTCAACTTTTTATGTTGAAGGTTTTTGTGAACTAGCTACACTTGACTATAAAAGTAATATTTGAGTTTTTCAAACAATTAAATAGAAAATCATATTAATATCAGGTGTTAAGATTTTAGTAACCTTAGGGTTATTAACTAAAAATCTATCTTTATAAATAAGCTACTCACCTGTCAATTTTAAACTATTTGACAATGAGCCTTTTTGTAGCAATGTTGTTATTATCGTCTTCAATTGTAACAAAATGTAATCCCTTTGAAAGATTTGAAACATTCAATTCTTTTTGATTATAAACTACCTTTTCAAGAGCACCGATAACCGAATACACTCTTACAACCTTTATATTTTGTAATCCACTAATTTGGACAAATTCTCGAGCTGGGTTAGGGAAGATTCTAACAGAACTATTTTTAAAAACCACATCACCTATAGATAAGGTACCCCCTAACTCATAAGCTCCCGCATCATAAGTTTCTGCTCTTGTATAGCCACGTTGGTCTACAGTAGGAAGTGTTAATCCTGTTGAAGCCGTACAGTAGTCATTGGCAGTATTAAATCCAAAACCCGATTTATCTAAAATCGCATAAACCTGAGTACTTCCACCTAAACTTTGTAATCCAGAAGCTATATCTAATCCAGATTCGGTAGCTTTTCTCCCTTTTAGATTATTTTTTGCTGCATCATCAATTATAGCCGCAGGTGTTCCTGGGCTACCATCACCTACTGCGTCTAAACCACCTAAAATACAGTTAATAATATCTGTTGTATTGGTATTAGTAAAACTAATTGCTTTTTTCGCCAATGCATCATCAGATGTACCAACAATTATAGAATTATAAGCACTGAAATTGGTTGATGCATTTAAAAATCGAAGTCCTGCTTTTATATCACCTGCATGTGTGTTATTATACACAGTGGCATGTACCAATTTTAAAGTAACATTGCTAGGCGATGTAGAAAGTATAGCACCGCCGCCATTACCTGCAGAACCACTTGTAGTTGAATTGTTTGAAATAGTACTATTTTCAATATTTAAATTAACCGTATAGCTACTTGCATTAGCTCCATTAATCCAAATTCCTCCACCATTTCTACCTGTATTACTGTCTAATAAAGATTGCTGGATATTAATAGTACAATTAATAGCTGCACCATTATTAGGAGCTATAATAATTCCTCCTCCATCAGTTGTAGAAGTATTGTTCCGTATAGTACATTCTACAATATTAGCATTACTTCCATCAAAAGCTAAGCCTCCACCATTTTTTCCTGTGTAATTATTTTCAACAATTAAATTTTTTAAAGTAACTAAGCCTGTTATTTTATCAGAAAAAATGCCACCTCCATTAGAAGATGCATTAGCATTGCCATGCCTGATACCTAAATTTTCAATTGTTATATACAAAGGGGTAATAGGTGTACCATTATTTCCATCTAAATAAATAACTCTACTTCCAGTTCCATCACTCGAAGCCGATGCTGCAGCTTCAATAATGTCTGTAGTTGGGTCTGTACCTCTTAAAGTAATGCTCTTTGCAATACTTATAGATTCTCCTGTAAGTGTATGTAATCCTGTAATTAAAATTACATCAGTATCATTTACAGAAGCTATAATAGCTTCTGCTATCGAACCATAAGGATTACCTCCGTATGGATCTCCTTGTATATTTACTGTCTGAGCAGAAAGCACACCTGTAAATAAGGCTAATAATAAATAAGTAATTTTTTGTTTCATAATTTTTGGTTTTAAGTTATTAGTTTTTAGATTTATATTCTTTCCATTGTTTTTGACGCTCTACACCAATAACATTTTTGGTTTGATTAAAAACCTTGTTACTCAACTCTTTAAGCTTTTTCTTTTTCATGTCTGGATCATCAGCGAATTCTTGTTGAATTGCTTGGTTTTCTTTAAAACGTTCCAATTGGATTTGGTAAATAGCTTTTGATTCGTCCTTATTTAAGGATAATACTTTCGTCATTTCGTCAGTAAACTTTTGTGCTTTTTTAGCTGGATTCTGTTGAGCGCTTACACTAAGCGATAGAAATAATACAATGATTGCTAATACATGTTTCATGAATATCTATTTTTTGTTTTTATAAATTTAAAATGTTTATGCAAAAAGATGGTTTTCAGACTATTCGAAAAGGTTTAAATACTAACCACTATTTGATTTTAACTATTGTGGATGAATAATTTCTGGATTTTGGAGGTGCTTATTAGTCTTTTACTAACAATACGTTTCCACGTGTTTTTGGTAAGCGTTTTATTCAATTTTTACACTTGGTTCCTCTTTCAAGTATCCCAATGACTGTAAAAATGCATCGGCTTCTGAAACTGTATTTTTATAATTCTCGATTTTATTATAATTAAAGAATCCGTGTGCCATACCTTCATATAAAAAAAGCTCACATCTGCTTTTAACTTTCCTCATGACGGTTTGATAATATTTAACTGTTTCAACAGGTATCAGATAATCATTCGTACCTAAAAAAATCATGGTTGGTGGTGCTCCTTTTTCAATATTATGAAGTGGTGAGAAGTTTTTATACGCGTCCCCAATCCTATCATTGCCAACACCACCGGGACCATTATCAAGAACTGGATTAAAAAGCACCAGCGCATTTGGTTTACAGCTAATTGACATATTATCCGAAATCTCATTATAATCATCTGTTAATGCAGCGGCGGCAGCAAGTTGTCCTCCTGCAGAAGCACCAGCAGCAATAATTTTTAAAGTATCAATATGGAAAGTATTTGCATTTTCTCTAATATATCGAATAGCTGATTTTGCGTCTTTGAGGGATTCAAAGGGCGTGCTTTGGTGTCTCTTTGTGACTCTATAATCAACAAGAAAACAAACTAATCCTCTTTTGGAAAAATATTTGGCATGTGGCTCAAATTGTTTTATACTACCCTTATTCCAACCGCCTCCAAAGAAAAATACCATCGCAGGATATTGTTGAGAGGTAACTATCGTTTCGGGATAGTACACTTCCATAAATAATTTGGTAGAATCAATTTGCTTGTACAGTATTTGCTCTTGCGAAAAACAGCTATAATTAGATAGAAATGAACTAATTAATATTGTAAAAACATATGTTCCATTCATTGTTTTTTTTGCTTGAAGGATTTTTTAGTAAATTAAATAATTTGATATCATTAAATAGATTCAAGCCTAATCAAAATAGTATAAAAGCAAACCATAAAATACCACGTAGACTATTGCCAAGGAATAGAACCTGAGGTTTGGATGTGCTTTGTCAGTTCTTTAATCAAGGTTTGCTCCTTATTTGGGAAATTAATTGGGGCTGTTTCCTCAGGGTCATTAAACAAATCAAATAATTTGTAAGGTGAAAAAGGGTTGTTTTGCAGCAGTTTGTAACGACCATCAGAAATTGCATAATATGCCCTACCCCCAAATTTATGACCTTCACGTCGCATCCAAATCATATTGCGATCCTGCACTGTACCTTTACAACCAACTACCATAGATATCGGCCTTGAAGGAAGCTCTTTTTGTAATTTCCCACCTGCCAACTTAATAAGCGTAGGGCAAAAGTCCATCAAAAGCAAAGGTATATCGCTAACTGTTTTTTGTGGTATATTAGGATGAGATACCAAACAAGGTACCCGAATACCACCTTCTAACATATCGCCTTTACCTCCAGAAAACGGTCTATTACTTGCACCATACTGAAGTGCCCCACCATTATCTGAAGTAAAAATTACAATGGTATTGTCTTTAAAATTGCTATTTTGTATGTAAGATAAAATACGACCCACATTATAATCTAAATGTTCAATCAAGGCAATTATGGACTGTCTTTTTAAAGTAGCATCTTGCTCTCTTATTTTAATTTTATTTAACCATTTTTCAGGTGGTTGTACTGGGTCGTGTGGTGCATTATACGCTAAAAAGAGAAAAAATGGTTTGTTTTTACTTTTTTGTGTTTCTAAATAATCTAATGTCCAGCCTGTAAATAAGTCTGTGGCATGTCCTTGAGGGTCAATTTCTAGGTCATTTTCTCGCATATAATTTACCCCACCTCTTTCATGTGAATAATAATCATCCATCATATCACCAACAAATCCCTTAAAATAATCAAATCCTCTATCATTAGGTAAATCCGGACTTTTATATCCCAAATGCCATTTTCCAATAAGCGCCGTATTATAATTTAATTTTTGTAAGGCTCCAGGTAACGTTTCTATATCATCTTTAAGATCGCCCCAAGTATTGCCGGGTATATCTCTAATTACGCCAGGAACGCCCACTAAATCAGGATAATTACCGGTTAAAATAGCAGCCCGGCTAGGAGAGCAGACCGTACTGTTCGCATAAGCTCTTATAAATTTAATTCCAGATTGCGCAATTTTATCTATATGAGGTGTTTTAATATCATTGGCTCCATAACAACTTAGATCTCCGTAGCCCAAATCGTCTGCTAGTATAAAAATAATATTAGGTTTCTCTTGAGCCTGTAATGATCCTAATAAAAAAAGAAAGCCCAGAATACATGTTTTCCTCAATCCTTTAAAAATGATTAACCTATTCATTTGACTAGACTTTAAAATTAATTAATTAAATCCCGTACTCCAATTTACTTGAAATTGGGAGTGTATAAGCATACTTTTCTACAGCTACCGGAATATTTTTACCATAAAAGTCAGATGTCTTTGAAAGCTTAGGTTTTGCCACAATCCAATAATAGCCTTTCTTAGAAATTTCATAATAATTTTCATCAAAATTATTAGTAATCAAAACGGCATCATTACAACTTTTGCTTTTTGAAAAATAAATAGCATAATTTGTAAATTCGGCAGTCTTTTCCCAAGTTATTTTGTTTCCCTTCAAGGATACTTCTAAAGGTTTGTATTCTTGAAAACGCCAATCTGCTAATGTTTTAAAATACATATCTTGATAAATTTTTGTATAATTTTCATCAAAAATTAAATTATTCAATTCGTCAGGATCATTTTTAAGATTGTACAATTGGTCAATAATACCATGCGTGTAAATAAATTTAAAATCGCCTTGACGCATCATTCTTGAAGGCACATTTTTAACATTAGGAAGCAAAAGATAATCTGCGCCTCTAAATTCTGAATAAACTATCCTATTAGGGATTTCATAACTGGAGGTTAAAACATCAACTAAAGAAACCCCTTGAGCAGTTTCTGGAGCTTTACCACCAATAAGATCAGCTAAAGTTGGCATGATATCAATTAAACTAACTATTGAATTGTTGATAGTATTTTGTTTAAATAGTTTTGGATAAGAGATGATCAATGGAATATTTACCGCATCTTCATACATATTATGCTTACCTCTTAAACCGTGTTCAAAAAGATGTTCGCCATGGTCTGTTGTATAAATAATAATGGTATTCTCATAAAGCCCCTTATCTTTTAAAGCTTTAACAACTCTACCAACCATATCGTCCACCTCCGTGATGCATGCATTATAGGCGGCCATAACATTTTGGGCCTTTTCTAAGTTTTTTGGAATGCCCGAATGCACCCAGTTTGGCACCCAAGGATATTTCCCTTTTTTATACCAATCATCAAAAGTGTTGGGCAGTTCATAATCCTTGGGATTATGCATATCTAAATATTTTTGGGTTGTTGTGAATGGCGCATGTGGCTTTTCAAAACCAACATGCAAGAAAAAATTCTTACCATCTTCTGCCCGTTTATTTATAAATTCTATTGATTTTCGAGCCACCACCATATCGAAGTTATCTTCATCATTTTCAACTAGAGTAGGAACATACTCTTCGTTAAGATGCATTGCGCCACCTTTATAAACGTCATTATATTTCTTAAATTGACGATATCTCATATAGGTGTCCTCCCCAACTTCATCTTCATAATGCCCTCCAGGGAAATAGGTATAGTATCTCATGCTCACTTCATCAAACCCCATAGGGTTACCTGCTTTATGATCTTCATCTACACCTTTTTGCAACTCACCATGAACATGCATTTTACCCGGTGATGCAGATATGTAATCTTGCTCTTTGAATATTTCAGCTAAAGTTACAATACCTTCTTGATAACCTGTTTCTCTTAAGTAACCACTACCTATATTTTTGATTTTCCCATTAGGCATAATAACCGGTGCTTTGTGATATATCGCTTCATTAGCATAAGGATACATACCTGTTACCAAGGATGCTCTTGCAGGAGCACATACAGGCGCCGGGGTGTAACAATTGTTGAACAAGATACCCGTTTTAGCCAAAGCGTCTATATTTGGAGTTATCGCTAATGAACTTCCATATGCACCTGTGGCTTCAAGTTTGTGTTGGTCGGATATGATAAAAACAACGTTAGGTTTTTCAATTTGTTGAGAAAAACAAAATGTTGTGCATAACAATACGATTAATACAATATTAGCCCTTATATTTTTCAAATTAATTTTTTTAATTAATGTTTTCATTGGCTGAAGTTTCAATTATAGGAATTGGCCAAGTATAATCTTCAGGATCCCTAACACCTTGTGTATTTCCGTAGGTCGACCTACAATATTCATCATATACTCCCATTCTTGTTAAATCAAAGAAGCGATGCCCTTCCATAAAAAGTTCTGCCGATCTTTCTCGAAGAAGTGCTGTTCTAAATTCAGTCATATTCATACTACTACCATCAAAATCAGGTATTCCAACACGAGAGCGAAGCATATTCAAATCTGAATCTGCCAAACTTGCATCCACATTTATTTCCGCTAAAGCCTCAGCACGCATCAAATAAACATCAGCTAATCGAATAATATGCCAGTTTTGTTGGCTTGTATACTCAGTTGTAGCATCCCGATCAATATATTTAGATGTAAAAACTCTAAATAAAGTCCCGTTTGGAGCTCCTGTTTCTGTAATAGTCCTTATGTAGCCTGTACTACCAGAGTTTAAAACATAAGTTCTTGTTTCGTCTTGAAATTCGCGTATGATGGAGTTCTGAAACCTAATGTCATTCTTGTCCATGTTCTTGTTTATGAAAGAACCCATCAAAGCATTTGTTCCTCCAAATCCACCTCCACTCAACCCTGCATTTCTTGGGCTGAATAAATTAGAAATAGCTGTTCCTTGCTCAACAATTGATGAGCCTTGAACTTCAAAAAGCATTTCTGGATTATTCCCATTTTTTGCATCAAAAATCCTTTTCCAGTCCTCAAGATTTGTTACTAATTGGTATCCATTTTCATTTAATACCAAGTCGCACTGTTCTTTACATAATTCATAATAGGATTGCGGCGAACCAGTAATTCCATTGTAACGGTCATTACCAAGAATACCTTCAGATGCTGTACGTTTAGAGGATGCAATTTGTAAATATACTTTTGCCAACATAGCGTGAGCAGAAGCCTTGGTTACCCTACCTATGTTATTTGCATAACCATTTCTTATTTCATTAAAACCCCAACAATTGTCTGCAGCAAATTGCAAGTCGCTAATGATAACATCATATACATCCTCAATAGGAGAAACAGGTAAGCCTCCTTCTCCTGGTTTAACGGGTTCTGTTCTTAGAGGCACCTCTCCAAAACATCTTACCAGGTTGAAATAATTAAGCGCCCTTAAAAATCTAGCTTCACCCAAAACCCGTAATTTTAATTCTTCATCCATATTGGTAATCTCAGGAACTCTTGCGATCACATTATTAGCATCCTTTATTCCAATGTAAATTTCTTTCCATGTACTTGGTAAATTAGGATCTGTTGATGCAATTGTTCCTCTTCTAAAATCACCATGCCTACCAGCATTTGGAGTTCCTTGATCTGAAGCAGCAAAAAGATTCGATAAATATAATTGCCTGTAATACCCATTTCCACTTTTTAAATCGGCATAAACTGCCGTTAATGCAGCTAAAGCATCACTTTCATTTTTGTAGAAAAAATCAGTGCCAATTTGAGTGTATGGCTGTTCTTCTAAAAGATCATCACAACTTGTAAATGCTATTAAAAAGCTTAGTACGATGAGTGGCATCCACTTTAGCTCTGTTTTTTTAATTCTTTTCATGACCAATATTTTTTTAATAATTAAATTTTAAACCTAATGTATATGTTCTTGTTCCAGGATATCCGCCAAAATCAATACCTCTTCTTTGAGGGTCTTTATTGAAACTTTGAACCTCTGGATCGTAACCGGGATAATCTGTCCAAGTAATTAAATTTTGGCCAGTTGCATAAATTCTCAGACTCCTGTTTTTTTCAAAATTGAAAGTATAACCAATATTAAGATTCTTTAACCTAATGAATGATCCGTCAAAAACTTGGCGATCTGAAGATATCACCCTTGACCCTGGATCTAACATGGGTGCAGGATTTCCAGTATTTATTGTATTTCCAGCAGATGGATTATATTGAATTTCTCCAGATGAAGGGTCTACTGAAAGCGGAGCTTTCCATGAATCAACAAACGCAGAGCTCAATCCGTTGGTGCTTCTTTGATTTCCAGTTAATGACCATGAATCAACCCAAAAGATATCCCCTCCTTTTTGTCCTGTAAAAAGTAAACTCAAATCCCAATTTCCTAAATGAAAGTTGTTAGTAATAGCAATATTAAAATCGGGATTGGGGTCACCAATTTGAACAAAATCATCAAAATTTATTTGTTGTACGGGTAAAGGTTGCCCGTTGGAGTCAAGATCAATTGAGTTGTTCCTAAATTTTATTTCACCTGGCGCTGCCCCTTCGATACCACTGTTTATCGCTTCGTCCCAATCTTCGTAAATACCATCAGTTTGGGCACCCCAAAAAATCCCTAATGGCATGCCTTCCATAAACATGACGGGGTTTGCTTGTAAAAACCCAACCGTTGGACCTAATTGGAATTCTAAATTAGAGTTCAATTTCCGTAATTTGTTTCTGTTCAATGAGAAATTCCCAGAGACATTCCAACCAAAATCTTTCGTATCAACAATCGAAGCATTGATACCTATTTCAATACCTTTATTTTCAACCTCACCAAAATTATCCACAATTGAAGAAAACCCATTTGATGCAGGCAATAAAACGTTTTGAAGCAAGTCGTAAGTTACTTTATGGTAAGTATCTATGGTTAGATTAATTTTGGAGTCCAGTAATCCAATATCTAAACCTGCATTAAATTGATCAGTGGTTTCCCAAGTTAAATCATCATTTGCTAAATTTGATTCGTAGTAACCTGTTACCAATTGATTATTAAAATTATATCTTATAGGTGATAAAAGTGCTAGCGATTGATACGGCGCAATAGGATTACTTCCTGTTTTACCATATGAAAGTCTTAATTTAAGATTTGAAATTGTTTGCGATTTCTTCAAAAACTTTTCATTAGAGATGGCCCAAGCCAAAGCTAACGAAGGAAAAATAGCACTTTTATTGTTTTCTGCAAATTTGGAGGAGGCATCTATCCGGGTATTTACATCAATATAATATTTGTATTTATAGTTATATCCAACCCTAAAAAGCCCGGAAAGCAGTCCGAAATCCCTGAACTGAGAAATAGGCACTAAAATATCGGTTGCAGACTCGAACGTGTAGAATGTTGTTGCATCATTACCAAAACCAAAGCCTTTGTTGAACATAGAACGAATATCGTTTTTCTCATAGGTTCCAACAAGTATGGCGTCTATACGATGTCCTCTGAAGTTATTCCGATAACGTAAACTTGCTTCAGTATAAATCTTTTTATTTTCGATAAATGATTGAGAGGCTTCTCCGTTATTTCTTCTACCGCGGGTGGTATTCACGGGATAATAGCTATCTCTTTTACTTTTTTGGTAGTTAAAAGCACCTTTAAGTAAACCCGTTAATTTGGGAGTTATTTTGGCTGTGATGGAAAGATTTTGAATAAAATTAAAAGATTGCTTTCTGTCTGTAATGAAGTTAGCCAAGGTAAAAGGATTTGAAAGTACGTTTCCTTCATTTAAATCGGCATAAATATCATCGTCCTCTCCAAGTTCCAATAACCCAAAAATGGGCTGAAATTGTAGCGCTTGAGATGTCACACTTCGCTGTTGAAAAACCTCACCATTACCTACAGATGAAGCATTTCCAGTATTATATGCAATATTGGTCTTTGAAAACAAATCAATTTTTTTATTAAAAGCTTTCCTGCCAGCATTGGTATTAAATGTCACTCTTTTGTTTGCTGTATTTGTTATTACACCCTCGACATCTTGAACACCTAGACTCATTAAAAGATTATTCTCTTTATCACCGCCTCGATAGGATAGATTATAAGCATTTGAATAGGCCAATCGGTAAGTTAGGTCTTGCCAATTGTTGTTGATTCCAGTTGTGGTTGGATACGGTAAATTGAAAGTCGCTAATTCAGGGTAATTAGCTTCTGTTAAGTCTTGAGTACCATCAAAAGGCCCTCCAGATCGGGAAGGGTTTGTCAGGCCAACATATAGTTGATTAATGACTCTTTGGTTCATATAATCTTCAAATTGAGGCCCGTCCATAACATCAATATTCTTTATAACATCTGTCACAAAAGTATCTACTGTTAAGGTCAAATTATCAGAACCATCTTTAGAACCTCCACTTTTAGTTGTAATTAAAATAACCCCGTTAGCCCCTCTTGCCCCATAAACTGCTGTTGCTGCAGCATCTTTTAAAATTTCCATTTTTTCAATGTCATTAGGGTTCAAGAAACTTATTGAGCTCTGCGCTTGTCCAGAAGCTCCATTACCTTGAGCATCTGTAAGAGGATCAATCGGGATACCATCAATCACATATAATGGTTGTGTGCCACCTAACATTGAATTTGTGCCTCGTACAGAAATAGCGATTCCACCACCAGGTTCAGAACTTTCGCTCACCACAACACCTGCAACCTGTCCTTGCAGCATTTGTTCTATAGAGTTAGTCCTATTTTTCTCAAGTTGTTCATTATTTACTTGTACAATTGACCCAGATAAGTCTTTCTTATTCACATCAAAATAACCGACACTAACCACCACTTCATCAAGCTGAGATATGTCAGATTGCATATAAATTTGAACAGCAGCAGAAGAAACGGGAATCTCTTTTGTTTTCATTCCTATAAATGAAAAAATGAGAATATCCCCCTTTTTAGCGTTTAATTGAAAATTTCCGTCAAAATCTGTAACTGCACCTTGATTGGTGTTTTTTATTAAAACAGAAACACCTGGAAGCGGTTGTTTTGATTCTTCCTCTAAGACGTTACCTTTAACAGTAATTTGTTGCGCTAACAATGTTATGGGGAAAAATAAAATGAATAGAATTAGGTTTCTCATTAGTTTAGATAATTAGTTTATTATTAGTTTTTTATATGTGATTGCCTTATTGGCGTCCTGGATTTTAAGAATATAGGTGCCCGTATTGAACTCATTAACATTGATGATATCATTAACTGAATAGATTCCTGTTTTTAACATTCTGCCGTTTAAATCAAAAATTGAGATTTTGGTGTTATCGCTCAAACCTTTAAATCGAATAAAATCTTTAGCGGGGTTTGGATATAACTTAAGTTGGTTGTTAAACTCTAAAGAGGTGTCGGATGAAAGGGTTATAGCCCATTGCTGCATTAAAAAGCTAGCAGCCACGCCCCAGGTTCCATCAGGTTCCTTTATCCATTTACCAACCAAATATTGGTACAAGAAATTTGTATCATATTGCGTGTCTTTTTCCCAGGTAAAACCATTTGGACCAGCTTTATCATTTCCATATAAATTCCACAAGAAAAAGTTTGGAATTCCAAGTCCTAATGCCACTCCAATATATCTTGTATACCTGTTTGTGATGCCTTTGGGAACTGTAATTCCTTCATAATAAAGTGGATTTTCATTGATCCCAAATTCCCCAATTTGCACAGGAAAAACGGAGTCTAAATCGCCCGTTTCATTGGTAAAATAACGAGCTACCTCCAATCCTTTCCACATAGCGTGTCCAAGGGGATTATTGGCATCATACCAACCTCCATCATAAGCAGACCAAGAAGATAAATCTATTCGTGTAGATGGGATGACATTTCCTAAAACACTTGGCGTATTATTTTCCATCATGGTAATCCTACTCCCATTTTTAAGCATCCATAATTTATTGAATTCAATAGCATGAAATACTTTTGAAGTAGCACCAGTAATTTCATTTCTAGCTCGCTCAGTACCTCTTTGTCTGGCTCTAAACAAACGTGCCATACCTTCTGTAAGCCATTCTACATCGTCTGGAATAAGAGTTGGGTCATTTTCCCATGCCACTCCTTGGCCTCTTAACATCCAATCGCCTTCCCAATTTTGATAGGTAAATGTTTTGTTCATAGCCCCATAGGTTTCTAATAGGTGTTTTGTTAAATCGTAAAATTGTTGTTCTTGATCAAGATAATTTGTATGATTAAAATCAGGGCCATTTTTATAGAAAGATTGATTTTTTGTAGTGGTCCAAAAGGTGTGTTTTTTAATATGTGTCCGTTTGAACAACGAGTCAATATACTCATGCTGTGCGACTTCTTTTAGGCTGTTAAAATTTGGCCAAGAATGATTAAAATGATAAGCAGATTTCATATTCCCATTAATGGAGGTTAGGGTAGTTTTCAGGGAGGTTGCTCCAAACTCTTTATAAACATCTAAACCTTCTAAAAGATAAGGTCTGTCCGTAAAATTATACCATCCAGAAATATGACTTGACCCAAAAACATCTTTTATTTGAGGAACCGAAGCTCCTTTTTCTGGGTCAAACTGATCTAGTTTACTGGTAATAGTGGCAGTACTGGATAAGGTTTCAGAATAATGCTTTCTTAATTCTCCGTTGTTATTAAAAACAAAATTAGGATTAGCAGTTATTAAATTATTAAAATCAATTCCTTTTCCTAAGCGGAATAATCCACCTGAATTAATAGTTAAAGTAAATCCCGCAGCTTCCGTTTTTTTATCTAAAACACCTTTGTTAATTTTTTGTGTGTATAGGCTGCCTTGTTTTTCAATAGTTATAGAAGAAGACTCTCCTGCTGCAGTGTTTTTTGTGAATAAGCTAACATCATCGGTTACAACAATGCCATGAATGGCTAAACTTGCTTTTGCCGTTGGTGAACTGAATTGGTAATCGCTTCCTGTTAAACCTAAAATACCTTTTATTCGTACATAGGCAAAATGTTCAATAGTTGCATTTACTTTGTTGTTAGATTTGATGGCAAAATTATCATCAATCACTATATTGTAAAGATCAACAATAAGATCCCTTTCTCCTGAATTACTTGCAATACTTAATGCCTTTGGATGAAAATAACCAGACCCGGAGACATACGTTACATTATCAATTAAATTTAAAAAAATGCGGCTGTTATAAGTATAAATAGATCCATCGCCGGTACCGGTAGCCTGATTGCGCCCAGAAGAAAAAGTACCATTACAAAGCAGACTTCCATTGATCCTTAAATCTTTGGCAAAGCTAGGTGTATCATGTCCCATTTGTAAGACAGCAGTAGACTTTACCTGTAAATTGCGGCATAGATCTACAATTACTCCCGAAACACTCCCTTGAATATCAATATACACGGTGTGACCATCATCAATAATAACATCTGTTCCAGCATTGGGAACTTGACCGTTACTCCATATACTAGGATTGCTCCAATTACCGCTTGACACCGTATTTACAGCACTTGAGAAATCGATATTTTGATTGCTTACTAAGGATAGTTGAGCGTAAGTATTGCAGAAAACCAAAAATAAGACCAATGAAACTATCGTTTGCTTTTTTGTAAATCGCTGTTTCATCCTTTTGAATTTAGTGATGGTAAAACTTCTAATCTTAGGTCATTGTAAACATCTCCCAAAACTTTTAATGCTTCCATCTTAAAATCTTCATGGCTGGGATATACTTTATTTTGAAACTTGTAGTTTTTCAGGTATTCATTCACTTGTCTGTAGTAGTTTTGATGAAGGTAGTAGAGCGGTCTTTTCTCTCCTTTTTCGTTTATTAAGGACATGTTTTTAGACTTGCCGTCTTCTGTGTACTCATTGTTATACATCTGCCAATGTAGTGCAAAGGGCAAATCCTCCTCTAAAGATATTTGCATAATATCTTTTACATTGTCAAACTGCTTAAGATGTGTTTCGGGCTTGCTGTCAAAAGCATGACCTCCGTATTCCCCTATAAAAACCCTTCTTTTAAAAGGCAATCCCTCTTTTGGTTTTAATTGACCTTCTATATAATTTAAAACTTTTGTTAAAGATTCTTTATTGGCTTGATAGTCTTTTTTCTTACTAGACTCGTAGCTTGAATAAGATACGAGATCAACATCTACGTTTGGTAAAATATCTTTTGTAATACAGGTTTTGCCTTCCATTCCCTTTACCGCTAAGTTTACCTCTATATAATAATACACATTAACATTTTTTGACTTGGATTTATCTTTAGCATCAGCAATGGCACGTTGTCTTATTTGAAACCACTTGGTCATGTTTTCCACCGTTTCTTTGGAGGGGTCCATGTTTCTGTTCATGTTCGGATGAAGAAGCCAGTCTCCTTCCCAATTACCTATGAAGAACGATTTGCCTGTATTGTTATATTTTTTTAGAAGATAAGAGGCGAAATCGAACATTTCGTTGTAAAGTATCTTTTCTTGTTTTTTACTGATTCCATTTTTCCATTTTATACCAGTAGCAGTGTGTACCCAGAAAAAATAGTACTTAAAGTCCATCTCAAAAATCTTATCATAATCAGGTATTAAATCTATAACATCCATAATATTATATGCGTCGCTTGGTTTAAAACCATAATGTTTTAAGTTTTTTTCTGTGATAGAAGTCTTAAAGATGTTGGAACCTAGTGCTCTGGTTTGTCTGGCTTGCTCTATTAATTTCGAGTCCTTGGTGAACTGGTACTTCGTAGGGAAACTGTTTGTGCCCAAAACAAAATTATGATCTTCCAATGGCATATTTGCTCCATAATCATCATTTTGTGCGATCGTTGTGCTAATTGCCAAAAGAGTTATAAAAAACAAGAGATTTTTCATAATGCTAGATTTTAGGGTTTAAACTTTTAAATTCAAGGGCTTTTTTTCTGAAAAGGTCAAAACTCGGCAAGTGATTGTGTTTTTCAAAATAACTCTTCAAAAACGCTTTTGACTCTTTGTAAAATGAGTTGTGGGTATACCAAACAGGTTGTTTTTTGCCTTTATCATCTATCAGCCAGTAGCCAACTTGCTCTCCCGTTTTATCTTTAATCTCATTATTGTACATTTCCCAATAAAGCACATAGGGTGTTCCCCATTCTAATGCTGCTTTTATAGTCCAAATGGATCGTAGATTTTGCATTTCATCATTAAAAGCTATACTTGGACTGCCATATTCACCTATCCAAACACGTTTACCATCAGGTAATCCATTTTTTGGAGACAATTGTGTCTCAATATAAGTTAAAGATTTTTGCAGGTTTTCTTTGAGGTCCTTTTCAGTTTTAAATGGATTTGTTGCATCATAAGAAGAATAGGATACATAATCTGGGTTTACAAGGTTAACAACGCTGTTAACAACAACTTTTGCATCTGGTTCTTTTAATGCTTTTGTTACCAAGTTTACTTCAATATAATTATAAACAGCAACGTTTTGATGCTTAATATCCCTTTTTGCGTCGTCTATAGCTTTTTGTCTTATAGTTGCCCAACGAATCATACCTTCTAGTGTTTTGGAGTTAACGGGCTTTGTTCTGTCGTAATCTGACCTTAAATGCCAATCGCCCTCCCAATTTCCTAAATAAAAGACTTTACCCGATTTATTATATGTTTTGAGTAAATAAGTAGTGAATTCATAAAGTTCCTTATACAATGCGTCTTCATAATGTTTTGGGTAGCCGTTAATAAATTTAATTTGGGCCGTATCATCTTTTTCTCCTGGTGGCTCAGGAGTATATTGTGTAAAACCATAAACCCATATATGGTAGAACTTAAAATCCATATCTAAAACCTCTTTTACTGAAGGTTCCAAGGTAGCTAACTTAGTTAAAGAGTTTATTGCCGGGTTTTTAGGAAGGCCATAGTTTTCAGTACAATATCTTGGGTTCATAGAGAATTTTAAAAGGTTAGAACCCATTTTCTCTATCTGTAGAGCCGTTTCCACAAGCATGGTTTTATCTGTAAACTTATATTTCGGACCTACTGTTTGTGTGCCAATAGCATAATTGTAAGATTCAATTAAAGAATTTGCATTATTATTAGTAGTTAGATATTTCTTATTAACCATGCTAACTAGCAGATAACAACTTATACAAGCCACAGAAAGTATAAGCAGAAAAGGCAATAATTTAATTTTTCTCATCCTGATCACAAAAATTATTTGATGCAATTTCCAAAAAAAGTTATGAGAAAAGGTTTAGGTGCAATTCGACTAGGTTTAAATATTGGTCAAAAAACAAAAAGGGAATTTATTCTACCTGAATTATAGTTATCTATTACCCTTTAAAAAATATTTAATTGTCCTCTATGAATTCTTTAGGTGTTTTACCATAGTGTTTTTTAAATAGGGTACTAAAATATTTGGGGTCGTTAAATCCTGATTCATAGGCGATATCAGAAATTCTATTAATTGTTTTCGCTTTCATCAATTCTTCTGCATGACTCAATTTTATTTTTATAATTAAATCTGAAGGAGATATTTGAATCAATCCTTTTAGTTTTCTATAAAGATTAGACCTACTTAATCCCATAATATCGCATAGATTGTCAATAGAAAAATCAGGCTCTTTAAGATTTTTTTTAATTATTTCAATCACATCCGATAAAAAGAATTCATCTGGTGTTAAGTCCTTTTTAACTTCTTTATCTTCAAGTACACGTGCAACATAACTCCTAGATTTAATGAGGTTATTAATAGTAGCCTTTAATATTTCAACATTAAAAGGTTTTTCAACATAAGCATCGGCACCTGTCTCTAAGCCTAGTAATTTATCATCTATATCTGCTAAAGCCGAAAGCATAATAATTGGAATATGACTTGTTTTAAAATTAGTTTTGAGCAATTTACACAATTCTTTACCATCCATTTCTGGCATCATGACGTCTGTTACAATTAAATCAGGATTTTTTGAAAGAGCAATTAACAGACCTTCTTTACCATTTACTGCTTCAATAACTGCGTAGTGTTTGATAAGTTCATTCTTAATAGCTTTTCTAAGTTCCTCGTTGTCTTCTACCAAAAGTATCTGTTTAGTCTTATTGATAAAATCATCAACTTGATTTGATTTTTCAGTTGTTAGAGTTTCATCTAATAACTCTTCTTTAGTATAATGTTCGGTTCCGTTAGGTAACATGATAGTAAACTTGGATCCAATATTTTCTTTACTCTCCAATAGTATTTTACCACCGTGTAATTCTACTATTTTTTTTGAGAGCATGAGCCCTATTCCAGTTCCAGGAATACCCTTATTTGAAACATTAGTACCTCTTGTAAACCGCTTGAATATTAATTCTTGCTGTTCTTCCGGGACTCCAATACCATTATCTTCAAAATCAATTCGAAGTTTATCATCACTTATATATGCTTTGATCTTTATCTCTCCTCCTTCATTACTATATTTAATGGCATTTGATATTAAATTATAAAATATGCGATTCATTTTGGCTCTATCAAACCATACCTGAATATGCTTAACATCCAATGAAATATCCAAAGATTTTTCTTGAAGTATAGGAGTGAAGTCATTAATGATTTTAGAAAGGCAATCTTTTAGATCTACTTTACTGACAGAAAGTTTAAGTTGTTTTTTATCAATCTTTTGAAAATCTAAAAGTTGGGTAACATATTCATTTAGGTTTTGCGCACTTCTTTGAATAAGCTCTATTGATTTTTCAATATTCTCTTGGTTTGACAACTGTTTAACAAGAAGTTGAATTAGCGAAACAGGTGTTCGAATATCATGAGCCACTTCAACAAAAAACGCAATTCTATTTTCGTCAAATCTTTTTTTAATATTATCCTTAGCAATTTTAAAAATTAAAAAAATTATGATAGAGAGAATGAAGATATAGAAAGCAATTGCTTTCCCCGTTTTCCAAAAAGGCTTTTTTACAATAATTTCTAAAGTATAGTCATTTTGACCTTTAACACCATCAGCGTTAAAACCTTGTACACTTAAATTATAAGTTCCTGGGTCAAGATTAGAATATGTTATTTTTTCATTACTAGAAATACTTTGAAAATTCTCATCATATCCATCAAGTTTCCATACAAATATATTTCTATTTGAACCGTGAAACTTAATCGTTTCATAATTAAATGATATGGAGTTTTGATCATAATCCAGGTAAACTTTGCGCGTATAGTTAATATTTTTCGGCAGGGTTAAACTGTCTGGCGATTTCCCATTTATTTGAAAATTAGCAATGAATATATTTGAAATAGGCTTGTCTTCAATTAAATTAATAGGGTTGAATATGACGGCTCCTTTGGGTCCACCAAATGCCAATCTCCCGTCGTGAAATTTTGAAGAAGCTCCTAAACCAAATTCATTAATGAGTAACCCATCTTGAATGTCGTATTTTCTAAAATTTTGAGTTTTAATACTGTATTTCCAAAGTCCGGAAATAGAAGATAAATATAGGTTTTGCATATTATCCTTCTGTATGGAAAAAACAGTTCCTATCTCTCTATTGGCTTTATCCCCTAGATTCTCTGCCGCTTCTGTACTTAGATTAAATTTAAACAAACCGTTTGCATTACCTATCCAAATACAATTATTGAGTTGATCAAAATTCAGATCGTTTATCTCACTAAATGAATTAAAAAGTTCTTCTTTTATTTTACGTACACTCGCATTTCTGTTATTTATTTCAAAAAAACCAAGGTTTGAACCTACATAATTTATTTCATCATACCCCTTAACTATTGATCTAACTATGCCTACAGGGTAGTTATTAAAGAGTTTATTATCTTTATAATTTGCCAAAAGACCATTACCATCACTACCACCTATCCATAGGTTGTCATCAAAACAACTCACATTGAATATAAATTTCAAGGGAAGTTTTGGTTCTAATTTTAAGTCTGAAACATGACCTGTTTCTTTGTTTAAATTTAATAATCCTTCGCCGTAGGTGCCTAATAATAAATTGCCTTTATAGTCATTAATTGCCAAAATTGCCGTATTGAAAAGTTTAGGAACTTTATTATAGTTCGTCCAATTTTGACTTAAATCGTATTTACTAACGCCATCTTCAGTACCAAACCATATATCGCCATTTGAAGATTCAAAAATGGCTCTGATATTATTATTTTGAATACTATTGGTATTGTTTTGGATATGACTAATATTAGTAAATACATTATCATTTTCATAAATAATGTTTATTCCTCCCTCTCTGACTCCCAACCAATATGCATTAGAATCATCTACATAAATTTCGTAAATGCTGTTTTGGCTTATAGAGTTGTTATTATCAGGATCATGACTGTAAGACTTAACATTTTCAAAGCTTTCATTTAGGACAAACAATCCTAAACGGTCAATAGCTATTAGAGCATTGTTATTTTTATCAAAGGCTATTTTTCTAATAGCATAGGTTTTTTTCGATATTTGACTAATAGCAATATTTTTAATTTCTTTATTATCAACTATAAATAGTCCACCAACTTCTGTTCCTACCCATAGCCTTTTTTTATGGTCAAAAGTTATGTCAATAACATCTTGGTCTTCTAAAAATTTCTCGTTAAAAATTAAATTTTTGTTGTTTTCTTGATAATCAAAAACATAAATACCTTTTGAAGTAGCAGAATACACTTTCCCATTTAAATAGTCAATATCTCTGTTAAACAACACTTCTGATTGTAATACTTTTGTACTTTGATTCGTTTTAGTATCAAAAATTAAAAAACCAGCGGAAAGGCCAATTAAAAGTTGAGAGGAATTTAATCTTGTTAAAGATAAAAATCGCTTTTCTTTGAGTGAAAGGATTATTTCAAGTCGGTCAAAATCATATAAATATTTAAAGAGTGACCCATCTGTAGTAATAATATATAAATCTCCATTAAGATTTAAAATGTCAGCAATGGCATTACCTCTTAATTTAGTGTTTTTATATAAACTGTATGTTTTAAACTCTACACCAGAGTACCTGTTTAAACCTTGATCGGTTCCTACCCAAACATATCCTAAACTGTCTTTTTCAAAAGCATAGATAGTACCATTAATTAAACCATTAGCAGTATTTAAATGCTTGATTTGTTGCGCATTAATTTTTGTATTGACAAAAAAGGCTAAACAAATTAATAGAATTTTATATTTTACCATGTTATTGCTTCAGATAAAATTTCAAGGTATTAATGACTTCCCCCAATATACAAAAATTAAGAAGTGTCTAAAAAGTTTTTTTACCCTCTGAAAACTCCGTATTTGTAAAAACTATCCCGTACCTGATCGAATAAAAAAGAGACTATCTTCACTGTTCAGATAGCCCCCTAAGGTTTACTTTTTTTCTGGTAATTGCGTTTTAAGCCACCAATCGCGATCAGAATTATATTTGTATTTTATTTTCTGCTTCTCCAGTTCTGCTCGAAGTTCTTTTTCAACTTGTTCATATTCAGGGTCATTAATTAGATTAACCATTTCACCTGGATCTTTTTCTAAATCATATAACTCATCAATATCATCTTGTAAAAAAGCATCTACTAATTTATATTTATCTGAGCGAATTGCTAACATATCTGGGCCCGCATAAGGGTAGTCATCATCTACAAAATATTCAAACATAAACGATTTTCTCCAGTCTGTATTTTCAGAATCATTATTAAATAATCTTAGCATAGAAGTTCCTTGCATATAGTTAGGTGTTTCAACTCCTGCTAATTCCAGGATGGTGGGCGCTAAATCAATATTTAATCCCATTTTATTTATTACAGTACCTGCTTTTATCTTCTTTGGATATCTTATAAGCATTGGAATTCGCATGGAATTATCATAAGCTATTCTTTTATCCCAATACCCATGTTCTCCCATAAAATACCCATTATCACTGCTGTAAATTATTACTGTATTGTCCAGTTCTCCCATGTCCTCCAAGGTTTTTAGCACTTGCCCCAAAGATTCATCAACAGCTCCTAAGCATTCCAATAGTTTTTTAAATTTATCACCCTTTATTGGCCACGGTCTGGGAGTAATGGTGTCTGTATGAATATATGATTTCCATTGAGAGTCCCAAGCTTTTATTCTTTGCCATTCAGGTTTGTCTTTAAAGTTTTCCAGGTGTGTATTATATGGAGGAACTGGTAATTCATCATTTGCATACATATTGTCGTGTCGCGGAGCTGGCGAATGATCTTCGTGAACCGCTTTATGCCATAAATTTAGACTGAAAGGTTTGTTAGGATCTCTTTTTTCTTTTAACCAAGTGAGTGTTTTTTCAGTTAAAATATCGGTTATATATCCTTTTTCTTGATATTCTTTTCCGTTATCATTAACCTTAGGGTCGAAGTACTCACCTTGACCTATAAAACTATACCAATAATCAAAACCAGGTCTTATATGTTTCTTCCCGTCATAATGTGCCATATGAATTTTGCCAATATGTGCCGTTTGATAACCTTGATTTTGCAAAAGCTCATTGTAGGGTTGATAGGTTTTCCAATCAGGATCAACGTATTTATTATTTTGATTCACGCCATGAATATGAGGATATGTTCCTGTTAAAAAACTAGCTCTAGATGGCGAACAGATAGATTGTGTTACAAAAAAGTTATTGAATTTTGCGCCTTCGGTGGCCAAACGTTCCATGTTGGGCGTTTTCAAAAAAGGATATCTGCCGCTAGATTCTAATGCATCATAAGGCTGATCATCTACCAGGATAAATAAAAAATTAGGCTTTTTTGTTTCAGTACTTTGTTTTTTTTGCCCCGAACAGCTCATTAACAATGTGAAGCTAATCAATAGAAAACTAATTCTAGATATAATTTTAAGTGTATTTTTCATTTTTATTATAAATTTTTACCAGAATAATATTAAAATAATAATACAGAATGCGATTAATAGATAGGACCAAAATCTATAACTTTGATATATTGATTTTTCTTTAAGGAGTCGTGTTTCCCTTCTAAATTCATCTAACGAAAAGGTTAAATTTTCTGTTTTTTCTAAAGGCGGCTTTTCTGTTAGCAGGCTTACTACAACCATAACGAACATACTCCAAAAGAAGTAAAATGGTACGGTCAGCAAAAAGTGCATGTCTCCAAAAATAGAACCTCCAGAATATATTTTGTAAAAAACATTAAGGCCTCCTAAAAGAATACCAGCCATAAGACCTATAAAAGCCCCTTTTCCGTTTGTTCGTTTCCAGAATATGCCCAACATAAATGCCGCTACAATAGGCGGCGCCATCATAGACAGCATTTCTTGGTAATATTTTAATAAATTACCAAACTGTTTGCCTATTTGTGGCGCCCAAAATACGGCAATTAGCAATACTACAACAGAAGCCATTTTACCTACTCGTACTTTCTTTTTTGAAGTGCTATTTGGTGATATCTTATCATAAAAATCCATAGTGAATAAAGTAGCTACCGAATTTAATAAACCACTCAATGAGGATGTTAAAGCAGCGACCATTGCCGCCATCATCATACCAATTAGAACATTGGGCATTAAGTTCATAATTAGGTTAGGGTAAACCATGTCTGGTTTAGGGAGGTCTGGAAATAGTTTTATAGACATAACCCCCGGAATTATTATTAAAAATAATGTAAGTACCGTAAGGAAACCAACCATGAGTACTCCTTTTCTGCCCTCATCTATAGATTTTGCTGTGAGTACACGCTGGACCAATTGCTGATTATTTCCCCAAAAGAACATACCTAATATTGGTATTCCCACAATCATTCCTAGCCAAGGCACCGAGGAATCGTTATTAGGTCTTACTAATTTCATTAATACATCCCCGTCTAAAAACAACTGTTTAACATACTCGGCACCACCATTAAGGGTGGCATAAAATGTTAAAATCGCTGAACCTACGAGCAAGAAAATTCCCTGCATAAGATCCACTCTAATAGCTGCCGAAAGACCTCCTGGTATGGTATACACGGCAACAATAATTGCAAAGATGACAGCTAAGGTAAAAATAGAAGCTTCAGGAAAAACCAATTTCATTACCATAGCCGCGGCATATAGAGATCCTGCTGCATCTAAAAATATATTAACTATTATGGTTATCGCAGAGAAATAATATCTTGATGCAACATTAAATCTTTTTTCTAAAAATTCTGGAATGGTAAAAATTTTGGACTTGATATAAAAAGGAAGAATATACCAGGCAAAAAATACCATCACTAAAACCGAAATCAGGTTGTAATTAAAAACAGCAATACCGGTACTATAGGCATCACCAGCTTGACCAATAAGTGTAGAACTTGATATACTTGCAGCAAACAGAGAAAACCCAATAACTTGCCAGCCCATGCCTCTTCCTGCTAAAAAATAGGAATTTTCATCTTGACTTTTGCTGTATTTAATACCCAGATATACAATAAATAGAAAATATAAAATAATAACTATAATATCTGCCCAAGAGAGCCCATTAACCCAACTTGGCCCATCAGTAAAAAAATTATTAGTCTGCATATACTGTTTTTTTATTTTTGATTTAGTGTGAAATCGATCAATTCATTTACATTACAAGTAGCTAAACCTATATATTTATCAGCACCTCCATAATAAACATAAAGCGTGTCGCCGATAATCATATTCCCTGTTGGAAAAACACATCCATTATAATATCCTTCAGTCTCATAATCAAATTCAGGCTCCATTATAAAATCTTTTGTCCTTCCTAAAATTTTTGTAGGATCTTCAAGATCTAGCATAACGGCACCAACACGATAGTAACCTAAACCTCCATTTTCTACACCATGGTATAAAACCAACCATCCTTTTTCCGTCTTCAAAGGCGGGGTGCTACCACCAACTTTTTCTTCCCATCCGCCATTAATACCTCCAATGAGCATAGTACTAGGTTCGTTCCACACCAACATATCCTCACTAAATCTTATCCAAACAGCGGGATTGTTAACACCATATGATGCTCCAATCCATTCTTTTGGCCGATGTAACATAGCGTATTTACCATTTATTTTTTCCGGAAATAATATGACATCTCTATCATCTAAGTTAGAATCGGTAATTCTTCCCAGTTTAATCCAATTTTTAAAATCCTTGGTCATTGCTAAAGCAGAGTTAGCCATATTTTTTTTTATAAAATGAGGCGCATGGTCACCATGATCTGACGTAAGTACTTCATCATGCCTAAATTTCCAATATTGCCCTGGAGGGAATGGTCTGAAAGCATAAGTAACATAATAGTAATCATCAAACTTGATAATACGTGCGTCTTCTATACATCCCATATCCGGTCCTTCTTCGCTTGGACCTAATACTGGTTTATCTGAAACACGTTCGAAATGATAGCCATCATCACTAACGGCTAAACCAAATCTAATGATATGTTCTACATCATCTCCAGCTGCTCTATAAAGCATATAAAATTTTCCGTTATCATAATAAACTCCTGGGTTACACACAACAAGGTTTTCCCAATCATTTTTAGGGTTAGGCGACAATATAGGGTTGCCTTCAAATTTTTTAAGTTTCATTACATTACAAAGTATTAGTTAGTACACCTTTAAGAAACACAATAATAGTTTGATGTGTGTAATTAAAGGTTTTAAAATAGTTCAATGTGTTTGAAAATATGGTCAGAGCGTCCTATTTGTAGAAAATAAATCAAATTAAAGATAAAAAGTAACTAATTATTTAGTGTTATATTTTTTAAGTTTCAACCACTGAAGAGGATCCTGGTCAATAAAAAAACTACTTTGCATGAAAAACAAACTTTACTAAATAATAGAAGTAGTAATTTTGTTAAAAATATTTAATCTTTTAAAAAAACATGAAAAAAGTTTTGATCTTATTTTTTGTTATTACCGCTTCTATGCATTCTCAAAATAAAAGCGATAAATCTACAAGACCAAATGTTATTTTTATTCTTTCAGACGATCATGCTACCAATGCCATTTCAGCATATAGTGATTTTTTTAAAGATATAGCACCCACGCCTCATATTGATAGAATTGCTAATGAAGGTGCTATACTAACCAACGCTCTTTGTACCAATGCTATTTGTGGTCCAAGTAGAGCAGCTATTTTAACCGGAAAGTACAGCCACATTAATAAATACTATAAAAACTATAAAGGAGGGAATTTTGATGGTTCTCAATGGACCTACCCCAAAGCATTTCAAAAGGAGGGCTACCAAACAGCTATGATTGGAAAATGGCATTTAGCCTCTACTCCACAAGGCTTTGATTTTTACAAATACCATATTGACCATGGCGAACAAGGCGTCTATTGGAATCCAACTTATAATGAAAACGGCGTTTCTGTTAAAGAAAAAGGCTATGCTACCAACATCACAACCAATTTTGCTTTAGATTGGTTAGAACAAAGAAATAAGGAAACGCCATTTTGCCTATTACTGCAATACAAAGCGCCTCATAGAGAATGGTCTCCCGATAAAAAATATGAAGATTTATGGGAAAATCAAGAATTACCATATCCTGATACTTTTAATGACGACTATTCGGGCAGGGAACAAACGGCTGGAGATACACACATGACCATGGATTTCTTTAATAGAAGGGATATGAAATTTCCTGTTCCAGACACATTAAAAAATAAAGACCTATCAAAATGGCTTGACTACGGCAATAATCCTGGCGAAATTATATCTCCAAACGACACCTTATCTGGAGAAGCACTTAGAAAGTGGAAATATCAAACATACATAAAAGACTACTTAGCAACTATTAAATCTGTGGATGATAATATTGGGCGTGTGTTAAACTATTTAAAAGAAAAAGGCTTAGAAGAAAACACCATTATTATTTATGCTTCCGATCAGGGTTTTTTTCTTGGTGAACATGGTTGGTTTGATAAACGATTTATGTATGAAGAATCTCTTCGTATGCCATTTTTAATCCGCTATCCCAAAAGCATTAAACCCAAAACGGTTGTTACAGATATTATTTCAAATATTGATATGGCACCAACCGTATTGGATATGGCAGGAATATCAATTCCAAATGACGTACAGGGTAAAAGTTTTTATAAAAACCTGAAAGGCAAAACACCAAAGAACTGGCGTCAATCCATGTATTATCACTATTATGAGTATCCATTTTGGCATCATGTACAACCGCATTATGGCATTAGGAATGAGCGCTATAAATTAATACATTTTTATTATGATATAGATGTATGGGAATTTTATGATTTAGAGAATGACCCATCAGAATTAAACAATCTCATAGATTCTAAAAAACATATTTCTATTATTAACAAACTAAAAAACGAATTGTATAAATTGAAAAGCGACTACGGGAATACTTTGACACTGGAAGAACTAAGAGCAATTTCAGATGCGGATTTTGGAGGACTTGAATCAGACAAGAAACATTAAAACCCTAAAAATTAACTAAAAGAATTCAAACATGACATTATACCCATTAAAGTTCAAACCTATTTCTAAATATAGAATCTGGGGAGGCGATAAATTAAACACAGAATTAAATAAAGGTTTTAAGGATAAAAACAT
>DATCZQ010000084.1:0-23571 GCA_036525815.1 Yeosuana sp.
AATCTGAATTGATCGCTGCACTTTCTTCAGAAGAAAAACCGACCGTTATTCTGCGTGCCGAAAAATCAGTGCCGGTTGAAAATGTTGTGAAGGTGATGGATATTGCCAATAGAAATAAATTCAAAGTTATTCTGGCGGTGAAACCTAATGATTAAAGGTTAGATGAAATTTTTAGAAACGAAACATGAAAGGAATTCTGCTAAATTAACAGCATTAATAACAGTTATACTGGTACTGTTATTATTTGTGGTCGGAGCTCCTTATATGGATCCACCAATAGAATATGGAGTTGCAGTAAATTTTGGAACCACAGACTTCGGTAAAGGCGATGTTCAGCCATTAAAACCAATAAAATCGGAGCCAAAGGAAATTAATGAACCGTATCAACCTGAAGTTTCCAAAACAGAACCTCCAAAAGCTGCCGAAGCAAAAGAAGAAGTTTTAACACAAGAAAATGAAGAAGCTATTGCCATAAAAAAGCAAAAACAAGCAGAGGCCAATGCCAAAGCCGTTGCTGATGCAAAAGCTAAAGCAGAAGCGGATAGAATTGCTAAAGAAAAGCAAGAGCAAGAAGAGAAGAAAAGAAAATTGGATGCTTTAATAGGTGGTGTTCGTAAATCTGAAGGTACAGCTACCGGAGGAGAAGGTAATGACAATAAAGCAGGTGATAAAGGCCAATTAGATGGAGATCCCTATGCGCCAAGTTATTTTGGTTCTGGTGGTTCGGGAAGCGGTGGCGTGGGTTATGGCTTAAACGGACGAGGTAAAGCCTCTTACGATACACTTAAACAAGATTGCAACGAATCTGGGATGGTTATTGTAAAAATCATTGTAAACCAAAATGGCAATGTTATTTCAGCGGAACCTGGGCAAAGAGGAACGACCAATACGGCATCGTGTTTATTAGAACCTGCTAAAAAAATAGCATTATCTCACAAATGGCGGCCAGATCCTAATGCGCCTTCCAAGCAAATTGGTTTTGTTAAAGTGAACTTTACTTTAGGGCAGTAGTAATGACTTATCAAGAAACTCTTAATTGGATGTTTTCTCAACTGCCAATGTATCAACGACAGGGTAATTCAGCCTTTAAAAAGGACTTGTCAAATACTTTAAAGCTATCCGAGCATTTACATTTTCCAGAAAGGAACTTCAAATCGGTTCATGTAGCCGGTACCAATGGAAAGGGTTCAACCAGTCATATGCTGGCCTCTGTTTTACAAGAAGCGGGTTATAAAGTTGGATTATACACCTCACCGCATTTAAAAGATTTCAGAGAGCGTATTAAAATTAATGGACAGGGCGTAAGCAAACAATTTGTTAGCCGATTTATTGCCAGAAATAAATCATTTTTTGAGGCCAATGCCTTATCTTTTTTTGAGATGACCGTTGGCATGGCATTCGATTATTTTTCGAAACAAAAAGTAGATATTGCAGTTATTGAGGTAGGACTTGGGGGTCGCTTGGATTCTACGAATATTATAACTCCAGATATTTCCGTGATTACTAACATTGGATATGATCATATGCAATTATTAGGATCTACCTTAGAGGCTATCGCAAAAGAAAAAGCAGGAATTATTAAACCTTCTGTTCCAGTAGTTATTGGTGAGACACAGGTTGAAACGGAGCCTGTTTTTAGAGATATTGCTCAGAAAAATAGAGCTGAAATAATTTTTGCGGACCAGAAGCCAACAGAAAAATATGATAGTGATTTACAAGGTTATTATCAATCAAAAAATATTGTGACAGTAGTTCAAACCGTTAAAGAACTCCAAAAAAGAGGATATCACATTTCTCAAAATCAATTAAAGAGAGGTTTGTTAAATGTTAAAAGGAATACTGGTTTAATGGGGCGCTGGCAGGAATTAAATGTAAATCCAAAAGTTGTTTGTGATACGGGCCATAACAAAGAGGGATTGATTTATGTGATGAACCAGATATCAAATGAAGATTTTGAGAATTTGCATATTGTCTTTGGAGTAGTAAATGATAAAGATTTAAACAGTATAATTGATATATTACCCCAAAAGGCCACTTATTATTTTTGTAAACCAGATATCCCTAGAGGTCTGGATGCTGATATATTAAAGCAAACTTTATCTAGTTTTGGGCTTAAGGGGAGTGCCTATAGCTCAGTAAATGAAGCATATAAAGAGGCATTGGCTCATGCCAAACCTAATGATTTTATATTTGTGGGAGGCAGTACTTTTGTAGTTGCTGAAATAATTTAATTTTTTACATAAAAAGTTTTTGCAATAATAAAAACTACTTTATATTTGCAATCCAATTATGAGGGCAATTAGCTCAGTTGGTTCAGAGCATCTCGTTTACACCGAGAGGGTCGGGGGTTCGAATCCCTCATTGCCCACTTAAGAATAAAAAAAGCTTCCAATTTAGGAAGCTTTTTTTATTGCTAAAATCTTTATATAAAAATATAGAATCTCTTAATTTTAGATTACATTTAAATAGATTAAATTATTGGTATATTCATTGTAAATAGCGATTAAAAGAAAAAAGATGAAGCAAGTAGCTGTAATTTTTCTGTTTTTTATTTTTTGTTCCTGTATCCCGACAAGAATAGCACCTAAAATTGACGATTATGAGATTAAGGTTGCCGAAAAGTTCAAGAGAAAACTCCCTAAAACGTATGCTTTTATTTTTGAAGACCCTAAAGAGGAGGGTGCGTTTTATAATTTTATGAATTATAAATATGACTTGATTTCTGGAAATGTTGGAAAATTTATACCTTTTTCAATTGAAGATGAGGATTATTACCTTTCATATGATGAAGTTGTGATTGAAGAAAAATATCTAAATTTTACTCCCGTAATTTTTGAAGCCTTGATTGGTGCTAATTCAGATGATGAAGGCGCACAGGTAGAAACGGACAGATATGGTCATTGGTATTTTGTAATAACTATTCTGGATGCTGAAATGGCTGATTGTTTGAATCCAGAATATAAAAATAGAATTGCTGTTATAAATTATTTGCGACACCTCAAGTTGAACTATTTAAATGAAAAAGCTGAAGTTGATTAGTTTTTTTTATTTAATTCCGTGTTTTTTATATAATTGATTCTGCTCATAGTAATGAGTTTAATTAAATAGGGGTTGATTCTTTTTTGTTTTTTGAATATAAGTTTATTCATGACAAAAAAATAATATATTTACTGAATATTAGGGTCATTAACTCAGTTGGTTCAGAGTGTCACGTCGACAACGTGGAAGTCACTGGTTCGAATCCAGTATGACCCACATCAAGTACAATCCCAATGCATGGCATTGGGATTTTTGTTTAGTGAAATTCAAAGGGTGCTATTAAATTTTGCTAAACAAATATCTGGTACGCTGAAAGCGTATGGTAACGTATTTGTAGGAGTGGTTTTCTCTCTCTATCATTTTAATAATTGAGTATGGACCACTTTTAATTTGTTTTTTTAATATTTTTTATATCTTTCCTGCGGTTTATTTAATTGCTATGGTTGTTAAGAATATAAAAAGTGTTTACAAAGATATTTTTAAATCTTATGATAAACCTTCATTAGAAGAGCATATCAATAAGATTATTGAACTAGATGCCTACCTGCCTTATAGTTCTACATTTTTCTGTATTACCAATACTCAAAACCTGACATTTGAATATATAAGTAAAAATATGTTCTCTTGCTTAGGTTTAGATATGGGAATCATGAAAACTCAAGGCATGCGGTATTTTTGGAGCAGAATGCATCCAGATGATGTTGAGCATTGGCTTCAAGCTTTAAATGAGTTAATGAACTTTACGCTTAACAATCTTCAGGTGGAAGATAGGCATCATATGAGCTATACCTGGAATTATCGTATTAAAAACGCCAAAGGTGTTTATGTTAATGTTATACAAAATACAACACCTTTAGAATTTGATGTAAATGATAAACCCATTATAGGATTAGCACATTACACGGTTTTAGATTCAAAAATACATTTACAGGTTTCAGCTACTGCCAAATTGCTGAATGCGAACAAGGAATATGAGACTATATATTTTAATAATTTTTCACAAAAATTACTTTCCAATGGAATAAGTAACAGAGAACGTGATATTGTCAGGTTATTGGTTTTAAACTACTCGAGCAAAGACATTGCAGAAAAATTAAATATCAGTTCCAATACCGTAGACACCCATAGACGAAATATATTAAAAAAGCTTAATATATCTTCAACCGGAGAGCTCATTGGTATGATAAAAACCAATACCTCTCTGGTTTTATAATTAGTTGTTATCATAGAAAAGTATTATAAAAAATACTCAATTTGAGTATTGCCTCATATACTTTTTATTGCGATGTTTGTAATGCTATTAATTAATTCTTAGGGAGAATTTAAATTGTGTCTAATAGGAAGAAATTCCTTTTAGGCACTTTTTTTTGGATCTAAATTAATTTTATAAAAGTTCTAAAACCCGCTCTAGTGCCATGCCTCTAGATCCTTTAATAAGAATCGTTGCCAATTCTAATTCTGAAAGGTTGAAGTTCTCTTTAAAATCATCAAAAGATTCAAAAACCTCAACCTTTGGCGAAACAATTTTCGTTTTGTAAAAATTGGCGCCAATTAAAATGATTTTATCTAAAAGTTGAGTAGAAGCTAAATCAACTATGTTTTGATGTTCTTTTTCTGCCTCACGACCTAATTCAAACATGTCTCCTAAAATGGCTACTTTTATTTTGTCATTAAGTTTTTCAAAATTCAATAAGGCAGCCCGCATACTTGTTGGGTTGGCATTATAAGCATCCATGATTATTTTATGAGAGGCTGTTTGTATAACCTGTGAACGATTATTTGATGGAATATAGGCTTCAATAGCCTCCTTTATGAAGTTGTCATCCACTTTAAAATAATTTGCAATAGCAATGGCTACTGCAATATTGGTAAAGTTGTATTCGCCAATTAATTGGGTGTTAATAATTAAGTGGTTGTATTGTACCTTTACATTAGGTTGCGCTTCAATAAAATCAATTTGAACATCAACATTAGCTTCCTTTCCAAAGGTAAATATATTAGCTTGTTTAGTTTTATCAACTTGAATGGGGTCGTTAGCATTTACAAAAACGGTTTTGTTGTTTGTGATTAAAAAATCATACATTTCGCTCTTTCCTTTTATCACACCTTCAACACCTCCAAATCCCTCGAGATGGGCTTTACCAAAGTTTGTTATAAGACCATAATCTGGTTTGGCAATACTACATAAAAATTCAATTTCTTTTTGGTGATTAGCTCCCATTTCAACAATACCAATTTCCGTAGATTTATCCATTGAAAGTAACGTTAGTGGCACACCTATATGGTTGTTTAAATTACCTTGAGTAGCAACAGTATGATATTTTTTTGAGAGTGTTGCATTGATAAGTTCTTTGGTGGTTGTTTTGCCATTACTGCCTGTTAAGGCAATAATGGGAGTTTTTAAATACACTCTATGAAATGAAGCTAATTGTTGTAGGGTTGTTAAAACATCTTTAACTAAAATAGTTTGAGAGGAGCTTACATAGGATGCGTCATCAATTATGGCATACTTAGCACCCTCCAAAAGGGCCTGTTTTGCGTATTCATTACCATTAAAGTTATCGCCTTTAAGCGCAAAAAACAGGGCGTTTTTTGTAATTTTTCTGGTGTCAGTTGAGGCTGAGGAACATTCCAGAAAAAGAGTATGTAGTTCATTTATTTCCATAAATTAAATGTATAAAAAAAGTCCTAACATTTGCTAGGACTTTTTTTATAATATCAAGAATTATTTTAATTCTTTGTTTTGTTTTTTGCTTTTGATTTTAAGCCTACTCTAGACATAGCGCATCTAAATCCAATATAATCTGTTGCCATATCTTGAGGGAAATAACGTCTTTGAGCTGGATCTAACCAATATTCTCTGTCTTTCCAAGAGCCACCTTTATAAACTCTCACTTTATCATTTATTAAGGAGGTTCTCTCATTACTCTTATCATATTCTCTGATAAGATTTCCTAAAGAATCTCTTGTAACTGAGTGTCTTGGGGAATTGTACATGTCTTTAGTTTCAGATTCTTTTTTTCCAACTGATTCATCATCATCACCAAAACTTTGGTCAAATCTTCTAGAGGAACGTCTGTCGCCATCTCTAAAGTTTATTTCATCACTTTTATCAAAATTGGTTCTTAAATAAGTTTCATTTTCGTCCACTGGAACCTGTAAAATTTCACCTGGTAGGTTTCTTGCTATAATTTTACCATTTGATAAGGTATCATAAACAATATCTTCTGGAGTTACTATTTTTACAGTACCATCATCATTTAATGCATTTTTTGTATAAACGTTTCCACGGTAATAGTTGAAATCATTAAATTCATCATCAATTATTGGTCTGTAAACATCTGCAACCCATTCTGCGACATTTCCAGCCATATCATATAAGCCATAATCATTAGGATCATATGATTTTACTTTATTGGTGATATCTGCACCATCGTCAGACCATCCTGCGATTCCGCCATAGTCACCTTTTCCTTGTTTAAAGTTAGCCAATTGGTCTCCTCTTATTTTTCTTTTATCAGCTCGTGTGTACTGCCCATCCCATGGATATTTTTTACGACCACGGTATAAGTTATAACTGCGGATTTCAGAAAGTCCTAAGGCAGCATATTCCCATTCAGTTTCTGTTGGTAGTCTGTATTTAGGAGAAATGATTCCCGTTTCAAGAGTGGCGTAAATATTACTTTCGTTGCCATCAGCATCTACTCTTACGTTTCTTCTGCCACGTCCATCAGCATTTATAATTTCTTCATTGCCTCCATAAGTTAATGTTGGCGCATTAATATAGGTGTCTGTGTTGAAATTTGATTCAGCACTGACATCTGTGATCATGGCATCTCTTTTAATGTAACCAGCTTCTGTTAAATTAGCTTCATTTACACGATCAGACCGCCAATTGGCAAATTCAACTGCTTGAATCCAACTCACTCCCACTACAGGATATTCAGCATAACCTGGGTGACGTAAATAATTTTCGGTCATAACTTCGTTATAACCTAAACGGTTTCTCCAAACTAGTGTGTCTGGTAAAGCCCCTTGGTAAATAGCTCTAAAATTTTCATCCGTTGGAGGATATACTCTTTTTATCCAGTCTAAATACTCAAGATACATCATGTTTGTAACTTCAGTTTCATCCATGTAGAAGGACTGAACATGTTGTTGATTTGGAGTGTTATTCCAATCATGCATCACATCATCCTGGACCTTACCTTTTGTAAAAGTTCCACCTTCTACAAAAACTAATCCTGGAGAAGTTTCCTGTTCTTTGAAATCCGTGTTGTATTGAAAACCACCTTCACGGTTGTTTATTTGCCATCCTGTTGCTCTAGAACTGTTCTTAGAACTGCTAGATTTTTTACAACTAACGGTGGCTAAAGATAACGTCAAAACTAATAAAGTCTTGAATGCTAATACTCTTTTCATATCCATATGTTTAAGTAAGCTAATAAATTTTGGTGCTGCAATATAAGAATTAAACCGAATACTACAAGCGATTTTTCACATTTTAACGAAAAAAATGTGTATTTCACCCTATTTTTAATACATTACAACGATGATTTTCTTATTTTTTGCTGTTGTTTTGCTATGTAATAACGTTTATTTTGCTAAAATATTATTGTATTTTTGAGCCAATAATTAAAATTGCAGGTTATTTGATAATAACAAGTAATTAATAGCGTTTATTTAGCAATGAAAGAGAAATTATTACTGTTTACATTTTTTATTAGCCTATTTGTCTTTTCACAGCAAAAAAGTTACAAAATTAACTGGGATGGTTTTCAAAACTTATCAATAGGGAACTATTCTATTGACATCCCAGCTTTTAATAAAGAAAATTTTAGTTTTGATTTAGAAGAAGGATTACAATTTGTTGCCCAATGGAAATCGGATACGACTATTGATGAAACTAATGCAGTTTTAACAAATGTATCTTATTCAGTAATTTCTGCAATAGATCTAAAAGATTTAGACCTTGCTAAGATTCCAAACAAATTAGTTTATAAAATTAAAAACGCAAAAGCTAGAAATGAACAATTTGTATTTTTTCAACTATCCCCAATTATTAAAGAGAATGGTATATTTAAAAAAGTAACCTCATTTACCATTAATTATAATACAAAGCCGAGTAATACAGCCTATGCAAGTAGAATGAGCAAGGTTTTGACTAATTCAGTTTTAAATTCTGGCGAATGGTATAAGTTTTATGTAGATACTACAGGTGTTTTTAAAATCTCCAGAAGCTTTTTACAGCAACTAGGAGTTAATGTGAATAGCATAGATCCGAGAAATTTAAAGCTTTATGGCAATGGAGGCCATATGATTCCGTATTCTAATAGTATTTCATATCCTTTAGACATTCAAGAAAATGCCATTAAAATTGTTGGTCAAGATGATGGGGTTTTTAATAGTGAGGACTATATTTTATTTTATGCCGTGGGTCCTAAAGGTTTTCAAGTTGAAAATAACACCCATATTAACTGCTATACAGATAAAACCTATTACTTTATTAATGTAAGTCCTGGCGCCGGTAAACGAATTCAACCATTCCCTCAACCAAGTGGAAATATTGATATGACAATTGATTCATATCAAGAATACCAGTTTCATGAAAAAGATGATTATAACATTGCAGCGCTGGGCAGGCGCTGGTTTGGTAATCGGTTTGATATTGAAAACAATAAAACCTTTAATTTTGATTTTCCAGGATTAGTAACTTCTGAGCCCATTAATTTAAAAGTTTATGTGGCTGCGGTGGCCGCATCACAGTCTTCTATGCAATTAAGTGTTAACGGAAATTCTGTAACCACATTGTCCCTTGCAGGGTCATCACCGCCCAGCGTTGCAAGTGAATCTTCGTTTAATGGAAATGTAAATGTGACTTCCTCAAAAATTTCTGTAAATCTGAATTATGATAATTCGGGAAACCCGAGTGCACTGGCCTATTTAGACTATATTTCAATTGAAGCTACCCGGGGATTAAATTATAACGGAAAACAATTTAAATTTAAAAATAAAGCAACTGCATTATCTGCTGGGATTGGTGAATATATGATTTCAAATGCGTCGCAACTTTCAGAAGTTTGGGATGTAACTGATATTTACAATGTTACTAATGCTGTAAATACGGATAGTCAGGCAAATTTTACTTTTACTGCAGCTCTGGGAATGCTTAAAGAATATGCAGCAGTTACATCATCAGATTATTTTGAGCCTAAAAGTGATGCCAATACGGTATTGAATAATCAAAACCTGAAGGGAACTATTTTTTTAAATAATCAAGGGCAATTTCAGGATATTGATTACATTATTGTTGCACCAAATAATATGCTAAATGATGCGGAAAGATTAGCGCAAATTGATAGAGTTCAATACAACTTAAATGTAAAAGTTGTTACCTTAAATGAAATTTATAATGAGTTTAGTACGGGTAATCAAGATGTAGGGGCAATAAGGAATTTTGTCAAATATGTTTATGATAATGCCAGTTCATTAGATAAAAGAATCAAGTACTTATGTTTGTTTGGTGATGGTTCTTTTGATTATAAAGAGAGAATAGCCAATAACAGCAATATTGTGCCATCATGGCACTCTTATAACAGTTTTAGTTATACAAGTTCTTATGTTTCAGATGATTTTTATGGCATGATGGATCCAAATGAAGGAACCATGGCCAATAGTGATAAGTTAGATATCGCCGTTGGAAGAATTCTTGCCGATACCCCACAAAGAGCAAAAGAACTGGTCGATAAAATTGCTTCCTATCATGTAAAGGAAGCTTTTGGTAGTTGGAGAAATAACTTTGTTGTGGTATCGGACGATGTTGATAAAGACTGGGAAGGGATATTGCAAGAAACAACCGACAATGTTGGTAATGAGGTGACTCTTTCAAAACCTTTTATGAATGTTGTTAAAATTCATTCAGACTCATTTAAACAAGAATCTTCGGCTGGAGGAAATACCTATCCTAAAGTGAATACGGCAATAGCCAATGCAGTAGATAATGGCACCTTGGTGATTGATTATTTTGGTCATGGTGGTGAAGAAGGATTGGCAGGTGAACGCATCTTGTTAAAACCAGATATATTAGGTTTTAGAAATTATTTAAAACTTAATTGTTTTGTAACAATTACCTGTGAATTTACAAGATTTGACAATCCTTTAAGACAGACTGCCGGTGAATTTGCTTATTGGATTAAGGATGTTGGATCTATTGCACTTATAACAACAACAAGACAGATTTTTGTAACTACTGGGATTACTTTAAATAATGAATTGGGTAAATATTTATTTTCTTATAATCCTGACGATGATTATGAAGATTATGAATACCCTACAATGGCTGAAGCTTTAAGATTGACAAAAATTGATCCGGCGGTTTCGAGTATAAGCCAAAGGAGATTAGTTTTTTTTATTGGTGATCCGGCTATGAAATTGAAATTTCCCAGTCCGAATGTTAGATTAACAAAAATTAATGACATACCTATTGGCCAGGCCACTGATACACTCAAAGCTTTAAGTTACATTAAACTTGCAGGAGAAGTAACTGATATTTCAGGTAATATACTCACTAATTATAATGGTACGCTCTCAACAACTATTTATGATAAAGAGATTAATAGACAAACTTTAGCTAATGACGGCACAAGGTTAAATGGCCAATTAATAAAACTTGATTTTACAACGCTTGGAGAAATTATCTTTAGGGGTAAAGCAACTGTTTCAAATGGATTGTTCGAATTTGATTTTGTGGTACCAAAAGATATTGGAGTTCCGGTTGGTTTTGGAAAAGTGAGTTTTTATGCTGAAAATGGTACCGCTCTGGAAGACCAGACAGGCTCAAGTATTAATACCGTTAAAATAGGAGGTGTAAATGAAAATGCCCCTGCAGATAATACCGGTCCTGTAATAACGCTTTATATGAATGACGAGAGCTTTGTATCAGGGGGAATAACAAATGAGTCACCCATATTACTTGTTAAATTAGAGGACCTCAATGGTATTAATACGGCTAGTGGAATTGGTCATGATATTGTTGCTATATTAGATGGTGATGAAACAAATCCATTCATCCTAAATGATTATTATCAAACAGAGTTAGATAATTATCAAAAAGGTGTGGTAAGTTTTCCTTTTAGAGATTTAGCGCCTGGACTTCATACCTTAACAATTAAAGCTTGGGATGTTTATAACAATTCGTCAACGGCAGAAATTCAATTTATAGTTTACGACCAAAATCAAGAGCTGGTAATAAATAATGTATTAAATTACCCGAATCCTTTTGTGAATTATACAGAATTTTGGTTTAACCACAATAGTTCGGATGTTTTAGACGTTTCTATTCAGATATTCACTGTATCAGGAAAAGTGGTTAGAACCTTGAATGGACAAACTAATGGAGGTATTTATAATACTAGTAGTTTATCAAGAGACATAGTATGGGATGGGAGGGATGATTTTGGTGATAAAATCGGAAAAGGTGTTTATATTTATAAGTTAACCGTAAGGTCGCCTTTGTTAAATAAAAAAGTTGAAAAAATTGAGAAACTTGTCATACTGTAAATAAAATTTATATTTTTAAATTAAATTAGCTTCATGAAAAAATTAATATTATCCATTACTATATTTTTAGTGATTATTAAAGTAAATGCCCAAACTACCATAATTCCGAACGCAAATGATAGCAGGGTTATTACAACGGGAATACCTTTCGTGTTAATAGCCTCTGATGCTCGAGCCGCATCCTTGGGAGATATGGGGGTAGCAACTTCTGTAGATGCTTATTCACAACAATGGAATTCATCCAAATATGTATTTTCTGAAACAAAGTCAGGTATTGGGGTGAGTTATACCCCATATCTAAGTAAATTAGTAAATGATATTTTTTTAGGTAATATCACTTATTTTAATAGGATTGATGAAAGAAGTGCTTTTGCAGCAAGCTTAAGGTATTTTTCTTTAGGAGATATTGAATTTGTGTCAGATGAATTTTCAACAGCCCTGATTCAAAGGCCTAATGAACTTACAATAGACGGCTCGTATGCTTTAAGATTATCAGATCAATTTGCTATGTCTGTAGGGATGCGTTATTTACGCTCTGATTTAAGGCTGGATGGTGTAGATGGTGATGCAACACCGGCTAGTACTTTTGGCGTGGATATTTCAGGATATTATCAAAGTGAAGAAAATGCTTATGGTGATTTTAATGGCCGTTGGAGAATGGGATTCGCCATTCAAAATTTAGGCCCTAAATTTAAATATGATCAAGGAGGACAAGAGAATTTTCAACCTACAAACCTAAGATTAGGAGCAGGTTTTGATTTTATTTTTGATCAATACAACAAAGTGTCAGTGACTGCCGAAGTGGCTAAGTTATTAGTGCCAACTCCACCTATTTATGGTACCGAGTATAACTATACAGACGAAAATGCTAATGGACAATATGATGAGGGCGTGGACACACTTGGAGAGCAAATATCTCAAGTTAATGGTGTTATCTATAAAGGACAAGATCCAAACGTAGATTTTTTATCGGGTATCTTTCAATCTTTTGGAGATGCCCCAGGTGGATTTAGTGAAGAGTTGAAGGAATTTACGTGGTCTTTAGGCGCTGAATATTTATACCAAGACTCCTTTGCTTTTAGAGCGGGTTATTTTAACGAAAGTGAAGAAAAAGGAGCGAGAAAATTTTTAGCATTAGGTGCAGGATTTAAATATAATGTTGTCAATATTGATTTATCCTACTTATTCTCTGCTTCTAAGGTTCAAAGTCCATTAGAGAATACCTTGCGTTTTTCATTAACATTTAATATTGGGGCAGGAACTTATAACGAGTATTAATTGATAATGTAAAGAAATATAAAAACTATTGTTCTATCATGGAGCAATAGTTTTTTTGTTTCAAATTGTTTCTTAACTTTATTTAAGGAAATATTTTATGAAAGAAATAAAAATAGAATCAACCATTTATGTTTTTGATAGTTTAGAAGAATTACCAAAAGAGATTGTGTTGTTAATGAATAAAGCAATTGAAGCAAGAAAGAAAGCATATGCGCCTTATTCTAATTTTAGTGTAGGCGCTGCTTTACTTTTAGATAACAATGAAATTATTACAGGTAGTAATCAGGAAAATGCTTCTTATCCTTCAGGATTATGTGCAGAACGCACGGCTATTTATTATGCCAATTCGCAGTACCCAAACAATAAAATTGTTAGAATGGCTATTACGGCTGGGTCCAAAAAAAATAAAACTACGACTCCAATTCCACCATGCGGTGCATGCCGACAGGCAATTGCCGAATATGAAGTCAAACAAGAATTACCAATAGAAATTTATTTTATGGGTGAAATAGGTAAAATCGCAAAATCAGATTCTTTAGCTAATTTGCTTCCTTTCATTTTTGATAAATCGGTGCTATAACCTTTTCGTAGTAAAAAGTAAATCCTTGTTTATTTTCAAAACGGATATTTGAGTTCAATTCATTTGATTTTAAAGACTTTTTTGCATTTTTTTAATACTTAATTTGAGTTTAGGTTTTTGCAATAGAAAGCAATGTATTACTTTTGTCATTCGCTTAATTAAAACACAATATTAGTCGATGCAAAAAATCACTAAAAATACATACCTAAAATGGTATGAAGACATGCTTTTCTGGAGAAAATTTGAGGATAAGCTAGCCGCCGTTTATATCCAGCAAAAAGTAAGAGGTTTTCTTCATTTGTATAATGGACAAGAGGCTATATTAGCTGGGGCATTACATGCAATGGATTTAACCAAAGATAAGATGATAACGGCCTATAGAAATCACGTTCAACCAATAGGTATGGGTGTGGATCCTAGACGTGTTATGGCCGAATTATATGGAAAAGCAACGGGAACCTCTCAAGGATTAGGTGGTTCCATGCATATATTTTCTAAAGAACACCGTTTTTACGGAGGTCATGGTATTGTAGGAGGACAAATTCCTTTAGGTGCAGGTATTGCCTTTGGTGATAAATACCACGGTAGTGATGCTGTTACTTTATGTTGTTTTGGTGATGGTGCAGCTCGTCAGGGTTCATTGCATGAAACTTTCAATTTAGCTATGTTGTGGAAGTTACCAGTGGTTTTTGTTTGTGAAAACAATGGATATGCAATGGGTACTTCTGTGGCGCGTACTGCAAGTCATACCGATATTTGGAAGTTAGGTAAAGGTTATGAAATGCCATGTGGACCTGTAGATGGTATGAATCCAATAAAAGTAGCAGAAGCTTTTGATGAAGCTATTCAGAGAGCAAGACGCGGTGACGGACCAACATTTTTAGAGTTGAAAACATACCGTTACAGAGGACATTCTATGAGTGATGCACAACATTATCGTACCAAAGATGAGGTTGAAGAGTACAAAAAAATTGATCCTATCACGCAAGTAAAGAAAATAATTTTGGAAAAAAATTACGCTTCAGAAGCAGATATAAAAATTATTGATAAACGGGTTAAAGATTTGGTGGATGAGTGTGAAAAATTTGCTGATGAATCTCCATATCCAGATAAAAGTGTCATGTATGATGTGGTGTATGAGCAAGAAAACTATCCATTTATACAACATAAATTATAAGCTATGGCAGAAATAATAAATATGCCTCGTTTAAGCGATACCATGGAAGAAGGTACTGTGGCTACTTGGTTGAAAAAAGTGGGAGATAAAATAAGCGAAGGAGATATTTTGGCTGAAATTGAAACCGATAAAGCGACCATGGAATTTGAATCCTTTCATGAAGGCACCTTGCTTCATATTGGTGTTCAAGAAGGTGAAACCACTAAAGTAGATACTTTATTAGCCATTATAGGTGAAAAAGGTGAAGATATTTCTGGCCTTTTAAAAGGGACTGGTTCAGCTGAAAAAGCGGATGTGAAAGAGACTGCTCAAGAAGTAAAAACTGAAGCGACTGTAACAAAAAGTGAAGTAAATATTCCTGAAGGTGTGACTGTTGTAACTATGCCACGACTAAGTGATACGATGGAAGAAGGTACAGTAGCTTCTTGGTTAAAAAAAGTTGGTGATCAGGTAAATGAAGGAGAAATATTAGCAGAAATTGAAACAGATAAGGCTACTATGGAATTTGAATCATTCCAATCTGGCACTTTGCTATATATTGGTATACAACCTGGAGAATCAGCAAAAATAGATTCATTACTTGCCATCATTGGTCCGGCAGGAACAGATATTTCAAATATTGCAGCTAATTTTTCTATAAAATCTGACTCAGTGGCAACAGCAGAACCAGTTAAGGTAGAAGAAACTCCCAAACAAGAAATTGTTCCACAGGAAGTTAAAACTGTGGCATCAACTCCTGCCCAAACAGCTTCTAATGGAAGATTATATGTGTCTCCGCTGGCTAAAAAAATGGCTGATGAAAAAGGTATTAACTTATCGCAAGTAGTTGGTTCTGGAGAGAAAGGAAGAATTGTGAAGCGTGATGTAGAGAATTTTAAACCGGTTGCAGCTTCTTCAGTGGCTTCAGTGGGTAAATTTGTAGCCACCGGGCAAGAAGATTTTGATGAGAAACCAAACTCACAAATGCGCAAGGTAATAGCTAAGCGCTTGGCAGAGTCTAAATTCACAGCGCCTCATTATTACTTAAATGTAGAGTTTGATATGGAGAACGCAATCGCCTTCCGTAATCAGTTTAATACTATTCCAGACACTAAAATATCTTATAATGACATGGTTGTTAAGGCTTGTGCCTTAGCCTTAAAACTGCATCCACAAGTAAACTCGCAATGGTTTGCTGATAAAATGCGTTTAAATAACCACGTACACATTGGTGTAGCCGTAGCTGTAGAAGATGGTTTAGTGGTACCTGTAGTAAAGTTTGCTAATGAACAAAGCTTACCTCAGATAGGTGCAGCAGTCAAAGATTTTGCTGGTAGAGCAAGAAGTAAGAAGCTAACGCCTGCAGAAATGGAAGGAAGTACTTTTACAGTTTCTAACTTAGGAATGTTTGGAATTGAAAGTTTTACATCTATTATAAATCAGCCAAATTCGGCCATTCTTTCAGTAGGAAATATTGTTGAGAAGCCAGTAGTTAAAAACGGTCAGATAGTAGTTGGTAATACGATGAAACTATCTTTAGCATGCGACCACAGAACGGTTGATGGCGCTACTGGAGCTCAATTCCTTCAAACATTAAAAGGATATATTGAGAATCCTGTTACTATGCTGGTTTAAGTAATTTATATAATACTAAAAAAAGCCACTACATTTTTGTAGTGGCTTTTTTGTTTTTGAGGAGTTTAAATTAGGTTTAATCTGTTATTGCAATGGGGAAGGCATCAAAAGGCTCTACAAGTGCAATAAATAGAACACAATCACCTTTGTCAAGACATTTAGCTGAATGTGGTTTTTTAGCAGGACCATAAGCGTAAGAACCCATTTTCATAAGTTGGGATGGTTCTCCTTCGTATTGGACTTCCATTTCACCAGAGATTAAGATCATGCGTTCTTGAGAATGGTGCCAATGCTCGGGTACTTCTGTATTTGCAGGAACTTTAAAAAAGACATCCAAATTAGGTTGACTCATATCACCATGTAAAACGGTGAATGTGCAACTTGGTAAAAAATCTGGTGCGGGATGCCAAATTAAGTCTTTATTATTGACTGTTTTGATTTCCGATGGCTCTGGTATTTGCTCATTATTGTTTTGAGCAATACATAATGACGAAAATAAAAACAGGAGTATTATAAGTCCTATTCTTTCATTAAAATAGCTAGATATTGTTTTCATAATTATAATGTTATGGTTTGATATTTTGGTTAACTCTAAATAAATTAGTTGGATCATATTGCTTTTTTATTTTTACTAATCGAGTATAGTTATCTTTATAACTGGCTTGTACACGTTCTTGTCCTTCATCCATCATAAAATTTGAATAAGCGCCTCCAGAGGAATAAGGATGTAGAGCTTCCCAATATGCTTTACACCAGTCTGTGATTTTATCCGCTTTTTTTGGATCTGGATCTACGCCTACAATTACGCCTGCATATTTAGCGTCTCGATACGCCCAAGGTGTCTCTTCTGTTTTTACTCTACTTGCTGCACCACTAATGGGGTATAAATGCATTTGAGACAGTAGGGTAGGTATGCTGGATCCAAATTTTAAATGTTGTTTTCTAACTTCCGGACCTAATTCATTAAAGAAATCTGCTCTCCAATACCATTGCAAACCTGGAGGTAATAATCCATCGAACATAGTTTGAATAGCAGGATAAGGCATTTCGCCAACATGAGCAAAAACAGGTTCTAAATCCATTGCTGGTTTAATTAGTTTATTGAATTCTTCCTGACTGCCGGTATAGCACCAGACAATACCGCAATATTGGTTTCCGTGTAAAAAATCTGGAAAAGGAGGGCCAGGAATAACCATAGTAGCAATAAATCCATTTAACTCCTCTGGAGCATTATGGATGAATTTATGATACCAGGCCATTATTTCTTCAGTTTTTTCAATGGGCCACAACGTCGGGCCTCCAATAACTGTTTTTACTGGATGTGCTTGAAATTTAAAGGAAGTAACAATACCGAAGTTGCCCCCGCCTCCTCGAATGGCCCAAAATAAATCGGTATTTTGATCTTTATTTACAGTGACAAAAGAACCATCAGCTAGAACCATATCAGCTTCTAGCAAATTATCAATGGTTAACCCATATTTCCTAGATAAATGTCCAACGCCACCACCTAAAGTGAGACCGCCAACTCCAGTAGTAGAGATAATACCAGCAGGCACTGCCAATCCAAAGGGATGGGTTGCATGATCAACTTCACCCCAAAGATTCCCGCCACCAACTCTAACTGTATTATTTGAAAGGTCTACTCTTACATATTTTAATCCAGATAAATCAATCACTAATCCATCATCACACAATCCTAAGCCGCCACCATTATGGCCACCACCTCTTACAGCGATTAATAAGTTATGATCTCTTCCAAAATTGACAGCAGCTATGACATCGGCTACATCTAAACACATAACAAAAAGCCCGGGATGTTTATTAATCATCCCATTATACACTTTTCGGGTTTCATTATAGACTGTATCTGTTGGTTTAATAAGTTTCCCTCTTAATTGAGACGCAAAATCTTCAATAAGTGTTGGGTCTAAATCTTTGACTGGTTTTTTCATTTTTGGTTGGTTTTTAATTTTTTTTATTCAGAAGTAGTAGGATCTATAATTGTTGATACTTCACTAACAGAATTAGCGGGAAATCCTCCTTGTTTGGCGTGTTTTAATACCATCTCTTTGTTCGGAGCGATATATACACAATAAATCTTATCTTCGGTTACATAGCTATGAACCCAATTGATTTCTGGTCCTAAATTTTGCAGTACCTGGCAAGAAGTCTGTGAAATTCCTTTTAATTGTTCTTGAGTTAGTTTTCCTGCTTCAGGAATTTCTCTCTCTATGACGTATTTTGGCACGTTATAAAATATTAAGTCAATATTGTTTTTATTTAGATATCATCATTCCCTTTAATGACCATAAAATGGATAAGACATCTTTTTTAGAATCCTCATCAATTTTATTTTTATCAAGAGCCATAAAAATATCATCCATTACGTGCATGTATTCAGCAGGACTTATATTCATTCCCGTATGCGCGGTTACCATATCTTTTCCTTTATAATTGTTTGGTCCACCACTACCAGCAACAAAAAAATCAATGGTATGATTTTTAATAATTGCTAATCGTTCAGGCTGTTCTTTTAAAGGAAGAAATCGTGCATTTACTGCCGTATTGTTCATGTGGTTTTCAACGGTATCATCAACGATTGTTGAAATCCCTTCACGACCGCCGAGTCTTTCAAATAGTGTTCTAGTCATTATCATTTATTTATTGGTTGATAACCAAATTTATCAATTCAAAAAGAAATGTACATCTAAATTTAATTCAAAGACCACTAATTTTGAGTCATTTAAAAAAATGGAATCTAAACCGTGTGCTGTTGAATATATTTAGAAGGAAGAATGTGGTATTTTTCTAAAAAGCATTTTGAAAAATAGGCAGGACTATTGAAACCAGATTCAAAGGCAATTTCTGAAATGTTTCCATGTTGTTCATACAATAACTTTAAAGCTTTATGTAATCTAAATTCTTTTAAAAAATTATTAGGAGATTGACCGGTGAGCTTTTTTAATTTTCTGTTCAATTGTGATTTGCTGTATCCTAATGACTTACTAAAATAGTTGACATTAAAATCTGGGTTATGCCATTTATCTTCAATAAAGTCCATCAATTGTGTTAAAAACTTTTCATCAGTAACTTTTAAAATTCTTACAGACGCTCTGTCAACCGTTGCATTTCTGTTTTCACTTTCATATAAAGCATTAATTTCTGAAGTGATTACAAAGGGCTCTTTTATAATATCACACATACGGGTTGCTAAATTGATGGCCTCTTCAAAAATGATTGCCTTAGAAGTTACAGGTGTACCCGAGCTTAATGCGATCTTAAGTTTTCTACTTGAAGGGTCAAATTTTGGTGTGACATATTTAAATTGAAAATGAATTTTTTGAGCACATAAAACGGCATCTGTAACCGATTTAAAGGATACTAAATAATTATTATTATCCTTTTTTATAATACGGCCATTAAATTTATTTAATCTTTTTGCCACGCTATTGTGAAATTTTTGAGTGAAAATGGTATACTGATTAGCTTCAAGTCTGTCCAGATAATTACTGGTTTCAATAACCATTAAAACTCTAAATGCGGGATCGTTTATAATATTTAACTCCGTATTTTGGGCTTTTTCCGGGTCTTCAATACGCCCTAAGAAAGATTCAACTATCGATTCGTTAACTTCTATAATACTATGTGGATATTCACCATGGGCATGATTATGCATATCCTGAAGCGCCTTTTTGTTTGGCGCCTCAATCAAACAAAAAGCCGTTCTTCTCTGTTCATCACACCAATAAGTCATGCCTTTGCAACCATATAAATGTTGCACTTTCAAGTCCTCTTGATGCATTTGTGCTACATGCTCTGCAGTAACTCCCTCAGGTATGTCATGACGGTCCATGTAAAGTGGCATAGTATTTATTTTTAGACAAGTTAATCATTATTAGTGTATTATTCAAAAAAAAGGAATTGCTGAAATATAATGATGTTTTGATTGTAGAATAAAAGTAATGTGTAGCGCCCCGTTTTTTTTATCTTTGAGTTCAAAAATAAAAGATGAAGAAAATAGTAGCTGTATTGTGTTTAATAATATGTTTTAGCTGCAAAATAACTGTTGATAACTCAATTAAAGGGGATGAAATATCTATTAATCAAGTGAAAGAACATGTTGAATTTTTGGCATCTGATGCATTGCAAGGTCGCAATACAGGTAGCAAAGGAATTGAAATGGCAGCGCGATATATTGAAAATATATTCACTAAAAATAAAATTAAACCTTATTTTGAAACGTATAGAGACTCTTTCAATGTAAAAGAAATTGTAGGGTATAATATTGTTGGAATTATTGAAGGTAATGACCCAAAGTTAAAAGATGAATTTGTAATTATTGGAGCCCATTATGATCATATAGGGTTTAAAACTAAAGTTGATAATGACTCCATTTCTAATGGTGCCAACGATAATGCTGCGGGAACTACTGCTGTTTTAGCGTTAGCTGAATATTTGGCAAAAGAAAAAATGAACAAGCGCAGTATTATTATTTCTTTATTTTCGGGTGAAGAATTAGGACTTGTAGGTTCTGAACATTTGGCTGAAAAGTTAAAATTAAGGAATTTGGATCTTTATACCATGCTTAATTTTGAAATGATCGGAGTGCCTTTTAAGGATAGAGATTATGAAGCTTTATTAACAGGATATGATTTAACAAATATGGCTCAGATTATAAATAATAGTATTGGGTCAAATTATTTAGGAAGATCAGAAGTTGCTATTAAATACAATTTATTTAAGCAATCAGATAATTACGCGTTTTATCAAGTTTTTAAAGTGCCTAGCCAAACGATTTCAAGTTGTGATTTATCAAATTATGATTATTACCATCATGTTGATGATGAAGCTGATAAATTAGATTATGAGCACATGACAAAATTGATTAACAAAATGATTCCAGCCATGAAAAATATTTGTAATTCGGCTACTAAAGAAATAAAAATGACTCATGAGTAAACATATTATTATAACAGGAACCAGCAGGGGTATTGGTTTTGAATTAGTGCAGTTATTTGCAAATTCAGGACACAAAGTGTTAGCACTTTCTCGTAATGAGAAGCCAATACTTAATTTAAAACTGAAAAATGTCACGGCATTTTCATTTGATCTAAGTAATACTAATGATTATAAAAAGGTTGAAGACTTTATTCAATCGGAATGGAAACAGGTAGATGTATTAATTAATAATGCCGGAGCCTTACTAAACAAACCATTTGAAGAAACAACCATAAATGATTTTGAAAGCATTTATAAAACTAATGTGTTTGGAGTTGCAGAGTTAACTCGTGTGGTTTTGCCTTATATGAAAAAGGAAGGTCATGTAGTGACCATAAGTTCAATGGGTGGTGTTCAGGGGAGTATGAAATTTCCGGGATTGGCTGCCTACAGCTCCAGTAAAGCGGCTGTTATTACACTGACTGAATTGTTAGCAGAAGAATATAAAGCTACAGGTCCGTCATTTAATGTATTAGCATTGGGTGCTGTACAAACGGAAATGCTTGAAGAGGCTTTCCCCGGCTATCAGGCACCAACTACAGCTTTAGAAATGGCACAATACATCTTCGATTTTTCATTACGTGGAAATAAATACTACAATGGAAAACTACTCCAAGTTTCAAACTCTACACCTTAATTTATGAGTCCATACAAATGTGTGATTTTTGATTGTGATGGTGTTTTGGTAGATAGTGAACCTATAGGTAATCAAATTTTAGTAGATATGGCGAACCGTCTTGGCGCTAACATAGATTTGACTTTTGCTATGAACCATTTTAAAGGCAGCCATTTTAAAGAATGTGTTACTATTATTTCAAAAGTAGTTACCCAACCCATTCCTGAAACTTTTGAAGCGGAATACAGAAGGTCAAGTTTAGAAGCATTTGAAAAACATTTAAAACCTATTGATGGTGTTACCCAAGTTATTAAGCAATTACAGCTGCCTTTTTGTGTGGCTTCAAGTGGCATGGAATCTAAGATGAAATTTAATTTAAACTTGGTTGGTTTATTACCCTATTTTGAAAAAAAACTATTCAGCTGTTATACCATTCAAAAATTTAAACCAGAACCCGATGTGTTTTTATGGGCCGCCAAAACTATGGGTTTTGAGCCTCATGAATGTGTGGTTATTGAAGATAGTGTTTTGGGTGTAAAAGGCGCTCTAAAAGGAGGTTTTGATGTGTTTGGTTTTACAGCACATGATACTAATAATGAGTTAGAGAGTTTGTGCACTAAAACCTTTAATGATATGAATAATTTATTAGGGATGGTTTTATGACTTTTTCGAAAACCATTTAATTCATTTCATCTGAGTTTTCTATTTCCTTTTTAACATGAACGGCAGGGATATGAACAATTTCAAAAGTTGCAGAGGCCAAAACAATCTTGCCATTTGTTTTTTCAAAAGCTTTTCCAATTAATTCATTTAAGGTGTGTTTCGTCATCCTTCTTTTTTTATAATCTACTATATATCTTAAGTTAAATTCAATCCAGTTATCGGTCATTTTAATGGCTATAGAAGGATTCACTTGAGCATTTTCAATGTAATATTTATCCACCACCTCTTTCCATTTAGCAATAGAATTTGCGACAAATTCAGAAAGTGTTTCAGAAGCAATTTTTGAAACAATGGTCTTTGCTAATTCTATATCAGAGCCATATCTTATAGGTAAATTAAATTCATCCCAGATAAAAGGAAAGTCTTGAGAATAATTATAGACGGGTCCTTTAAAAACAAAGGCATTGCTTAGTTTTACAATTCTGCCACTATAATTATCACTGGTCACCCATTGTCCAATTTCCATCATAGTTGTGTAAAGACTGTCAATATCAATAACATCGCCTTTTATGCCATTTATTTCAATCCGGTCACCAGGTTTGTAAACTTTTACAAAAAATATAAAAACGGAACCGGCAAGACTTAAAATAAGTTCTTGTAATGTAATGGTTATACCGGCAGTCAGTAGGCCAATAGCCAGCGTGAAATCTTTTATGTTACCGGTAAAATAGGAGATGGTCATAAAAAACACCAAAATATAACCTACAATTTCAATGATCTTTTGTGATTTATATCTTGCAGGTGTATGGGCAACATTTTTTCTTAATTGTCTTTTAATAAATTGAAGCACTATTAAAATACAGACTAGCCAGATGAGGTATTTAACAATATTTAAAGCCGTGGGATGCGCAACAAACCAATCTCTAATTGTATTTAATAGTTCCATTTTGAATTCAAATTATCTTTAATTTGAAATTTGATGTGGCGATTTTCTATATCAACCTAAGTTAGCGATTTTACAGGAAAAAATCAATTCTTTTTACTTTC
>DATCZQ010000085.1:0-2304 GCA_036525815.1 Yeosuana sp.
AATTACAAATTTGCCCTTAATATTTCCTAGTTCGGGTTGTTTAGCATTATTAAACTTTTTGGTATTAACTCCGTTTGGGAATACATACACCTCTTTGTCGTTGTTCAGAAATCGTTGTACATATTTTCTAATAGGATCAGAAACAACTGTTAATACCGGGCTATTATTGAAGTTCTTTTTTGCAATACCAAGTGCGGTGTCTTCGTTTATGAGTTTTCTATACTTTTTTTCCTCTTCAATTAAAGGAGCATTAATTTCCAGCACGCTTGGTATTTTATTTTGCTTTGCATATTCAATTGCCGAATAACTCCAAAGTGAATATCGTTCATAAATTAAATCATATTTTTTGGAGTCTCTCAGATAACGAAGCAGGTCACTGTTCATATCAATACAAAGATTTTCCCTGGTTTCTAAATCACCTTTTGGTGCATCTGGAAGTTTTATGATCTTTACTTCTTCAAGCCCGCTTGGTGTATTACCATCTACTCTTGGAGTATACAAGTCCACTCTAGCTCCATTATTTATCATTGACCTGATAATTTCCTGAACATGTATGGAGCTTCCCTTTGTGCCATATGAAGGTATTCCGGGGTCTGCATTTATATAAGCTATATTCATCATTTTATACCGCTATTTTATTGTCCTTCTTGTTAATCGCCTGTTCGAACAGTTTTGCTAATTTAGGTGCATTCTTTTCTATATCAAACAAACTCTCTACTCTTTTTCTGCCACTCTCAGAAAACTCCAATTGTAACTCTGGGTTTTCTAATAATATTTGTATAGATTCTGCAAGCTTCTCTGGATCTTTTTGCTCAACTAATATCCCGGATATATTGTTTTCTATTATTTCTGGTATTGCGCTTACTTTGGTTGAAATTACCGGTACTTTCATTGCCATGGCTTCAATTAGAACCGTAGGTAATACATCTCTGTCCCCTGAGTCATCTATAATAGAAGGCAGTACAAATACATTTGAACTGTAAAGAAGTTCAATTATCTGTTCCTGATTATTTGATCCCAATAGCTCTACGTGGTTACTTAAATCATATAAATCAATTAATGATTCGAGATTACTACGTTGGCTGCCATCTCCCACAATTAGGCACTTAAAATCAATTAATTTATTCTTAAGTATACGGGCTGATTCAATAAGGAATTCAAATCCCTTCTTCATTTCTAACCTGCCTACCGCAAGGACAATATCTTTGTTATTGGCGTTTGTTTTATTGCTGTCTTTACTAAATCTGTGAACATCTATTCCGTTGTATAATCTGATAATTTTATGATCATCAGTTTTAAATTTATTTCCCAAAAACGCTTTGTTATATTCAGATACTGTTATCACAAATTCCGATTTATTAATTTTAAGACCAAGATCACCGTAATTAACATCATTTTTATATATATCTTTTGCATGAGTTGTAAAAGAAAAACTGATATTTGCCAGTAGTGAAGCCTGCATTGCAATATTTGATGCTGTTCCAAAATGAGAATGTAAATGAGTTATATTATTTGCAGTACAAATTGAGGCTATAGCTGAGGCTCTGATATGGTTTTTGTTATCTTCATTATCTGGATCATCTATTATACTTTCTATACTTTGTTCCTTAATGGTATCGCTGGCAGGATCCAAAATTTTTATTTTGCTGTTTTTAAGGACCCTTTTATTTGGCAAGTAAATAACCTTCGCTTTTAATTGTTTTAAATATTTATGAGATATCACGGAATCTTCAGTGTCAAAAGGGTTTTTTATGGAAAAGATGATTATATTTATACCAAGTTTTTCTAGTTGTAATAACTCATTTAGGATAAATGTTTCAGAAAGCCTAGGAAACTTTTTTAAAACATAACCAATAGTAAGATTACTGTATTGCATTGCTTAAACCTCTTTGTAGTTTTTTATGCTCCAAAGCAATTACGGGTGAGGGTGAAGCGAGATTGTCATTTAAGCTAAGTAGCAGGTCCGATAACCGGCCTATAGTATTGTTAATATTAAATCTGTCTTCTATTTTCTTTCTTGCTGCAAATGAAAGCCTTAGTCTTAAGGCTTTATCATTAAATAATTTCTCAATTGATTTTGATAGCAGATCTGGATTCTCCGGCGGTGCCAATAAACCAGATTTATTATCATCTATTATTTCTTCCATAGCTGGTATGGAGGTAGTTATAACGGGGATACCCACAGCCATTGCTTCTTTGATAACATTTGGAATAACATCCCTGTCACCGTTTTCTAAAACCCTGCATGGAAGCACAAACATTGTTGCACTCTTATACAGCTCAATCAAGTCATCGTGGCCAAGT
>DATCZQ010000086.1:0-2038 GCA_036525815.1 Yeosuana sp.
GTTGTTATACTACCACCTTTAATCATGGCTCCAGGAAAAATGACATCTGTAGTTGGATCCATAAGAGCCAGCTCATTAAAACCTGGAGCTGCTTTATAACGTTTTACGTTACATGTATAATTACCATCATTTGCATCTTCACTGACGATAGCAATTTCTTCAGGAGGATCAATTTCGACAGATTGTGCAAGATAGCTTAGTGCCTTAACCGTAGTATTGAAATCTTCTGCTGGTTCAGGGGGATTAATTATTGCATCATCTTTACTGCATTGAAATAGTAAAAATAAAGATAAGGCGCATAGAATAATAATTTGTTTTTTCATGATTTTAAGTTTTTAATATGAACGTGCATGACTATTTGAAATGTTCATGTTATGAAGAGTGTTTACTAAATAAATTGTGCCATTTAGAAGTAAAAGACTATTACCCAAGAAGTTTAATAACCGTATAATATTCATAAAAATGGAATTTATATTTATTGTCGAGGAAGGAATGTTAGTAAAAAGTATTTTTTACTAGTGGGAAAAAGGTATAGAAAATTTAATTGTTGCGAATTGATATAAATCAATTTGAAGACTTTTTATAAATAATAATGAAGTTTTATTTCATTTTGAGGGCTGTAGTTATCCTATTCTTGAATGAAGAGACAAGTTTTATGCAAAGTTTTTTAAAAATGCCGGTTGTTCTTCTGAAAAAAAAGCCTATTTTGTTATTAATTAATTTAAAACCAGCCCATTATGAAATATAAATGCTTATTAATATTTCTAGCTCTGTCCTATATTTGTGTTGGTCAAAGAGGAAATGTAGTTGAGAATGAAGTCAATTTTGAAGATATTTTAGAGCAAAAAGGTTTATTATATTTTAAAGCGGATACGACTTTGGTTACCGGAAGAGTCATTAAATATAACAGAAAAAAAGAAGCTAAGCGCTATGTGATCGTGATAAATGGTTTGCCGGATAAATCGGGTTGGATAGCTATAAATAATCAAATTCAATATATTAAACCAATTACAAGAAGACCATTTTTTTATAAAGGATCTGAAACTTCTGCTGATTGGGCCAGCGGACAAACCAAATATAATATAAATAGGAAAAACATGAATTCAGTAAATGAGGAAAGAATGAGACTCGAACGGAATTACATCAATTCAGATAGTATTGAAAGCGACACAAATAATAAAGAATCAATTGTATTAAAACCGGCTAATAATAGTAAAAAAGACGGGCTTTATGAGGAATATCTCAAAAATGGTCAAAAGATCCTAGAAGTAACATTTTTGAATGGTAAGAGGGATGGTATTGAGAAAAAATGGTATGAAAATGGTTTTTTAAAAAGTAAAGCATATTTTTTGGATGGAAAAAAAGTGGGACGTTTTGAGATGTTTAACCCTAATGGACGGGCAAAAGTAAGTATTAATTATATAGACGGTAAAGAAGATGGTGAAATTATGGAGTTTGGTGAAAATGGAGAAATAATGATGATCGGTTCTTTTAAAGAGGGAATTCAGGTAGGTGAATGGTATTACTATGAGAAAGGAAAATTAATTCACTCAGAAAACTTCGATTAGTTTTTTAAGATATTTCATCATAAAAATATATTAAATAACACCTATACCATAGATAAGTTCTTTGTTTAGGTTGTTTATGATTTAGAACATAATACCATGATAGAAGTCAGGAGTTTTAAATACGGGCATAGTCTTGATAAGTATGCTCTAAAGTTTTAATTAACAACTCATGTAATCCCTCATATTCTTATTTAGATTATTTATGGTATTGTGTGTTTGTATAAGAAATGCACGAAATAAAGCTTTAATTTTTACTTAAAAAAGCCATCAATATGTCTTAAAAAGCAACCTAACTACTTCAAAATTGCGTAGAAATAAGCTTTTTATTTGCAACTTAATTTTTGTTTACTTTTTTGACATGTTTAACAAAATATGTTAAATGTTTAATAAATATTTAAAAACATTAAACAAAATAATTAAATTTGTTGCGTTAAAACTTAAAACTGTAAATAATGAATGCACCGATTAGT
>DATCZQ010000087.1:0-4224 GCA_036525815.1 Yeosuana sp.
AGATAACCTATCTCCAGATCAGTAGCTTTTAATAGTTTAAGAGCTTGCTGTTTGATGTGTTGGTTTAGAGACACCAAGGTTTTAATTTCTAAAATGATCTTATCAAAACACACAAAATCGGCTACCAAATAATTATCTAGAGGCGTCCCCTCATAAAAAACGGGCAGTTTTTTGGCCTGTTCAAAAGGGATCTCAGCGTTTGTTAATTCTTTTGCCAAGGCTTCCCGATACACGTTTTCTGAAAAGCCATTCCCCAGTTTTTTATGCACTTGTATACAGGCGCCTAAAATCTTATAGGTTTCTTTTTCAAGGACTAGTTTAGACATTATTAAAGACTGATCATTTAAAAATTGCAAGTTGATAGAAATAAAAGATCATCAACTAATTTCTTTTTGTACTGGTATAGATAACATAAGCCATGATCGCCATATATAAAATAATGACCACTGAAATAATAATGGCGAAAAGCGGTGTTTCCGCATCAATTATAGGATGACTTAAAAATGTAGTACGCATAATTATTAATTTTAATTGAATAAGCCAGGGTGGGACTTACGAGTTGCATATTAATTTATGCTATTAATTTATACTATTAATACAGTACTTTTTAATCGGTGTTAAATCGATAAAAAACGCCGAAAGAGGGTACCAGATGATTGGTTTTATAATCTTTATTATCACCAACTTTCAGGGCGAATTTGGCTATATAATTAAGGTTGAGTCCCCAGCTACGATTGAACCAGTAATAGGCGCCAAAGCCCAGATTTAGGGTGATATCCTGTGTTTTTGGGACGTCCACCAGGTTATCTGAGGTATTTTTTGCCTGATAACTGCCTATGGATCGGTATCCGGGTCCGGCAGTGACATAAGGCGTAAACACATGTTTATAGAGGATTTTTCGAAAGAACATTTTAGCGGCCAGATCGACCGCCATATAATTGGGTTCGTCCCCGCTTTGAATGGTAAGCCCTTGAATGTCTTTTCCTGACTGGAATTTGTTTAACAGGAAGGTAGCACTAAAACTAAATTTACTGTTGGTAAGATACTCAGTACTGATCATAAAAGGACTGCCAAAATGATTGTATTTGCTTTCAGTGAGGTTGGAAAAGTCTTGTGCGCCACTGTCTTCAATACTATTGACGCCAGCGCCTATAACCCAGTTCCCTGAATAATTTTTTTTCTTTTCCTTTTTTGTTTCTGTGACTGTTTTTGTTTTAACGTATTTGGCAGCTACTGAATCCTTGTAATTAGAATCCATGAGTTCATCATAATCAGGGGTCTTGGCCGGTTTTACAAGCGTATCATTTTGTGCCTGAACCCCGGTAAAAGAGGCAGCGACAAACATGGTGAAAGCTATTAATTTAATAGTAGACATCATAATTAATTTTATAGGTTTATTCAGCAATTAAATTTAAACATTTTAGAGATAAGGCTTTTGAATTTTCTTTTTTTTAAAATAGATAAGGGTGGTTATTATGGTTTGATATAAAGTTTAAACGCTTATAGCCATTATCTGAGAGCGGTATCGAAGCGGTAAAAAACGCCGAAAGAGGAGACCAGATGATTGGTTTTAGCATCATTATTTGCGCCTGCTTTCATGGCGAATTTTGCGATATAACTAAAGTTTAATCCCCAGCTTCTGTCTATCCAGTAATAGGCCCCAATACCTGCATTTAAAGTAATGTCTTGTGTTTTACCCACGCTGATCAGGTTACCCGTATCACTTTTAGCCTCATAACTGTCTATGGACCTGTATCCGGTACCAGCAGTGACATAGGGTGTGAACACATGTCTGTGCAAAACTTCCCGTAAAAATAATTTAGCAGAAAAATCCATGGCAAAATAATTTGGTTCACTCGCGTCCTGAATAATCAGTCCCTGAACTTCTTTCCCTGACTGGTATTTGTTGAACAGGAGGGTGGCCCCTAAACTAAAATGACTATTATAAAGATATTCCGTATTGATATAAAAAGGATTCCCCCAATTTTTATGTTTGAATGAAAAAAAATCCCCAAATTCCTGATGCCCACTGTCTTCAATCATATTGATGCCGGCTCCTATGAGCCATTTACCTGAATAATGCAATTCTATGGGTGCTTCAACAGATTCGGTTGTTATGGCATGCTTATCACTTATTTCTGTTGCAAACTCCTGGACCACTATGGAACTCATGTCATGAGCATCCATCTGTTCCTCATTGTCAGATGGGTTGAAGGGGTTTACAGGCATCTCATGTTGAGCCTGTAACATAGAAAAACAGAAGACGACAAGCGTCGTAAAAGTGCATAATTTAATTTTAGTCATAAAACATTCATTTTAAAGGATTATTTATTGGCTGGCAAAAAAGCCTATTCAAAAAGAGTATACCGCCTCTTTTTGAAAAAAAGACAGGGATGACTAGCTCAAAGCATGTGATGAGCCCTCCTAAACGGTTTAAGGAAACATAACGTAACTTACCATTGCCAAAGAAACACCGGCAACAAAAGCAATGATTAGAATTCGTAACATTTTTTTGATCAGTTCCATAATTTAAATAGTTTTAATGGTTAAGCAATTAATTTTGAGAGATGCACATTTAGGGAAAAATGCTTTTGAATGGTAATTAAGATGAGTTTATAATTACAGGCTAGGGAGGAATTGATTGTTATGGGATATATATAATTGCTATTAGGTTATATATACCAGAAAACTATTAATTTATTTTTATTATTTCACGGCTTCGCCGCTAAAAGTCCCAGTTAAAGAGATTTTACAAAGGTTTTTACTATTTTTTAATGGGTCAAAAATAAGTTGACCTTTCTTACAAAAACATGATATAAGTCATGCCTGATTTTAAATTAATTTTATTTTAATATAGCGCAAATTTACAGATAATGATCTGCATTTTTAACAGTCCTGGGGTCTTGGGTCATTATTTATTAATTTCAATATTTTTAGCTGTATTTTTAAGTAATACCTCAATATTTTGATGGTTTTTTACTTATTTGATAAATGTATTTCTGAATGATTACTACACTTGTTATAAATGCTTATTTTTTTATAATATAGTTCTAAAGACGCTTCTCTTTCGTGATGGTGACCTTCATCCCTAACTCTTTTAATACGATCTGTACCCTATTCTTTGACACTTCATTAACCACCCCTTCATGTCCGTTAAAAACCTTGTTCTGTATGATATAAGGATCTCCGGTTTTTAACGCTTCAACATGGGCTTCACTAATATCCTCCTGAAGCCAGGCTTGCATAGTTTCAATTTCTGTGTTTTTTACGATAGCAGGTTTACCTAACCAGAACAAATAGTGCTGCGGGCCTGACACATCAAAAACCTTATTCCTGTCTTGTTCTAAACATTTAATGAATATCACTCTTGGAATTAATGGGGCTTCTATTTTCTTCTTACGATCTGACCATTGACGTATGGTGGTCACCATTGGACAGTAGACCCTCATGTCCAGTTTGTGCAATTCCGATAAAACTTTTTTCTCTCTGTTTGGTTTGGTATATAATACATACCAATTTTCAGCCTCTAACATAGTTTATCTTTTCGATGTAATGAAAACATGAGCCAAAATTGCAATATTTTCAAAAGGGATCTTTACGGAATCCCGTAGCTGCTATAAATTACCCTGACAATAAAAGAAGTCACCCTTTTTTAGGAATTCTATCAATTTTATTGAAAATTACCGTCGCACAGATTGGCGACAATAAATTACATTTAAGTGATCTATTCCATAAGACCAGCATCTATTATAAAAACCATGCATTTTTTTTATGGAGAAAATGCTAAAGTTCTCCCATGGCTTCGCCGTTACCAGCCCCAGAGATTTAAGCTTTTTAAGCTTAAATACAGGGAATAGCGCTATCATTGTTACTTTTTAAAGTTGTTTGGAAAAGTACTACAAAACAAAATTTATAGTGGTATTTTGTCGTTAATTATTGCATGAATTATGAACAATTTAGTTAACAATTTTTAAACAAATGTTGCTTATTTGAAAACTTATATTCTAAATCAGGTCCAATTTGATGCGCCCTTGTAATGATGATATTTCAGTTTAGAAAAAAAAGCTTTTTGTTTAGGTCCGTATTACCAGTTGCTGCTATTCCCGCAACAGACCTAAATAGAATCTGGTATATTTTTCCTGCGTATGAGAACAATGGCAAACACGATCACCCAGAACATGAAGGTTCCAATATTGATACGTTCCCAAATACCTATGTGAGGTG
>DATCZQ010000088.1:0-64525 GCA_036525815.1 Yeosuana sp.
AGAAATCATAAAATACATTCCTAATAAAGAAGAAAATAAAAGAATGAAAAACTCTGTTCCTTTATGCTCATCCACCAGCTTTTCCTGTAACCAATCTGCTGACTGGAGTAATAAAATAAAAACACCCACATTAAGAACATTCTTAAAGAAATGAATTAAATCATTGGTATGAAACATGCCTCCAAACAAACTACTCGTTTCTATAGTAAAAAACCCTACTATGGTGTGAATTCCAAATAAGAAAATAGCCAAATGAACAATACTTTGTTTTTTGGATTGTGAAATTGAAATTTCAGCAATTACTAACAACAATATAATTGTTAGAAGTAAAATCTCTTGCCGCATCAATAAAAAGCTACTAAAATTCATTTAGTCAGTTATTTAAATATTATAATACTCCTTGAATGAAAGGTTCTAAACTTTTCATAATCATTTCACTTAACCAGAAAGGAGCTACCCCTATCCCAATTACAGGTAACATTAATAATAATATTCCTGTCTTTTCATACCAGGTTGCCTTTGGTAAATCTGAAACGTCATTTGTTTCTAATGGTCCCATCATTATTTTTCCAACCAATCTTAAAATATATACCGAAGTCACCACAATTGAAGACACCACTAAAATAGTCAGTACTCTATTGAAGGTATCTGCATTCTGTTGAAATGCCCCAACAAAAATGTTCATTTCAGCTACGAATCCACTAAAACCAGGTAATCCTAAATAAGCTAACCCTGTGATGACATAAATGGCCCCGATAAAGGGTAATATTTTCATCATTCCACCAAGTTTAGTGATATCCCTGGTATGTGTTCTGCCGTAAATCATGCCTATAAGTGCAAAAAACAAGGCCGTTAATAACCCATGTGATAAGGATTGAATGATGGCTCCGTTCCATGCTATTTTATTAAGTGTCAAAAGCGCAAATAACACCAACCCTAAGTGACTCACAGACGCATAAGCATTAATGTATTTTAAATCGGTTTGCCTAATAGCAGAGAACGCTCCATAAACCACGCCAATAGCTGCTAAAATAATAAAGAACCAGGACCAATGTAAAGCTCCTGCAGGCAATAAAAACATGGCCACTCTAAACACCCCATAACCCCCTAATTTCATTAAAACGCCGGCGTGTAACATAGACACCGCTGTTGGTGCCGAAGCATGACCATCTGGTGACCAGGTATGAAATGGAAACAAGGCACTTATAACTGCAAATCCTATAAACACGAATGGGAAAAATAATTTTTGAGCTGCTAATGGAATATGTACCTGAGCAATATCTAATATATTAAAAGTTAAAGCGCCACCATCAGCATTAGAATTGAAGTAGATACCTAAAATCCCCACTAATAAAACAGCAGAAGCTCCCATTAACATCAGTGTTAATTTCATGGCTGAATATTCTCTTGGACCAGAACCCCAAATACCAATCAATAAATACATAGGTATTACGGCTATTTCAAAGAAAACAAATAGTGTAAATAAATCTATTGATATGAACACGCCATAAACTCCAAGTGAAAGGACAATGAGTGATATGAAAAATTCCTTAGGTAATTCGCTTGTTTTCCAAGAAATAAAAACGCCCGCTAAAACCACAATGGCCGTTAATAATATCAAGGCCACTGAAATACCGTCAACGCCTATATTATAGTGAATATTAAAACTTTTAAACCACACAAGGTCTTTGGTAAATACCATGATGTCTGTATTGACGGCACGTTCTTTAAAATAGGCAAAGATTAAATTGATAGCCATTCCCAGTTGAATGATGCTCCCTATCATAGAAACAAGGCGCGACCGTTCCAGACCTTTTGAAAAAACTAAGGCTATAATGGTTATTATAGGTACGATTATAAAAAGAGTTAGAATATCCATATTAATTTAGTTTGTCCATAAATAAATAAACACTAATGCGATAATGACTGCTCCCATGACAAATGAAAAGGCGTAATCTTGGAATTTACCAGATTGCAGACCTTTAATTTTATCCGACAATAAGACTGTTTTATTCCCGATGCCTTCCATGGTTCCGTCAACATATCTTTTGTCAAATTTTGCAATAGGTGCCGATATAAGGTTGAAAATAATCTTCTTTGTGATGAATAAATAAATCTCATCAAAATAAAACTTATCACTTGCCCATTTATAAAAAGGACCAAAAGCTAAAGCGAATCTATCAGATAAACTATTTTCATTTTTATAAAACATCCAAGCAAGCACAATTCCTATTAAACCTACGCCTGTTGCAATAGCTGCGAGTGGGTAATTTAAATGTGCTTCAAATCCTGCTCCATCTGGAGTAATAAATTCACTAAAAGGAATAAATCCACCTACAATACTTAAGACTGCTAAAAACATTAAAGGAATGGTCATTGATAACGGTGATTCATGAGGTGTATGTTCATAGGTTTTATCCTTACCCCAGAATATACCAAAGTAAATTCTAAACATATAAAAAGCTGTTAATCCAGCCACAAATACCCCGATATAATAAATAAGTTTGTTATGTTCAAAAGCAGCTACTAAGATTTCATCTTTACTCCAGAATCCTGCAAACGGCGGGACGCCCGCAATAGCTAAAGCAGCAATTAAAAAAGTGATATTAGTAATTGGCATATATTTGCGCAAACCACCCATATCTTTCAAATAATTACTATGCACTGCATGTATAACAGAACCTGCTCCTAAAAACAACAAGGCTTTAAACATAGCGTGCGTAAACAAATGGAACATAGAAGCCATATAACCAACGCCTTCATGGCCGTCATAACCAGAAACGCCTAATGCCAGCATCATATAACCCAGTTGAGACATGGTTGAAAAGGCTAATACGCGCTTGATATCTGTTTGAGTAATGGCAATAATGGCTGCAAAAAGCGCCGAAAAAGCGCCGACATAGGCCACAATATTTAAGGCAAAACCATTTTCGACAAAATAGAACATTGGGAATAAACGAGCTACTAAAAAGACGCCTGCCACAACCATGGTTGCGGCATGTATTAATGCTGAAACAGGTGTTGGCCCTTCCATAGCATCAGGTAACCAAATATGTAATGGAAACATGGCCGATTTACCTGCGCCTCCCATAAATATTAATATCAATGCCCAGGTGATGGCTGAAAGCCCCATAAAAGAGGTAGACGCCCAGTTTAAAATAACGCTGCCTTCAGGGTTATTTAAAGTTTCAAAATCATAAGATCCAGCAAAATAACCCATGATCAAAATACCTATAAGGAATCCTAAATCAGCAAAACGAGTCACAATAAAGGCCTTTTTCGCAGCTGAAACTGCTGAAGGTTTCGTGTAATAATATCCAATCAATAAAAAGGAAGATACCCCTACCAATTCCCAAAAAATATAGATTTGAAATAAATTAGTTGCTAATACCAACCCATACATTGAAAAGGTAAACAAAGACAGAAATGAGAAAAACCTGGTATAGCCATCATCTCCTTTCATATACCCTCTACTATAAATATGCACCATTAAGGAGACAATAGAAACGATAACAAGCATCATGACAGATATAGGATCAATAAGAATACCCATATCAATATGCAGAGTATCCGTAAAGTTCATCCAAACTGATTTATTGACAAAAGTCTGGTAGACACCATCCACTTTCCCATCTACTAAAAAATACTGGTAGGCGGTATAAAATGAAAGCGCTGCAGAAACAGATAATCCCAGAACACCTATGTATCCGGAGATTGCTGGTTTGATTTTTTGACTATTAAGTCCTAGCAATAAAAATACTGCTAAAGGAACTAAGGGAATTAATACAATGTAACTAATATTCATAATTCGAAATATTAATATTTCATGACTTCAGTGTCTTTAACCTCCACAGAACTTATTTGTCTGTAAAGATTAATAATAATGGAAACTGCCAGGGCTGTTTCTGCCGCAGCAACTGCTATAATAAAAATTGAAAAAATAACGCCTTGCAGCATATCTGGATATAAATACTTATTGAGTACAACAAAATTTATCACAGAGGCATTCAATATTAATTCAATAGAAATCAATACTGAAATCAAATTTTTTCTAGTAATAAAACCGTAAATCCCAATAAAAAACAAAATGGATGTGACCGTTAAAATCTCATATATACTAATACCTGCTATCATAAGGCTTCTTCATTTTTATCAGTTAATTTTCTTCCTTTTGCTATAACTATAGCTCCAATCATGGCCGCTAATAACAAGACACTCACTACTTCAAATGGTAATATAAATCCGCCTGCATCATAGCTTAACAGTTTTGACCCTATGTCAGCTGTTGAAGTAGTAACACTGTTTTCTACAACATTAAAGTCATTGTTATAAATGGTGTATAAAAAAACGCCTAAACCTAATAAGCACACTAAGCCAGTAAGTACTTTTCTTACTGGTTTGGCCATTTCAAGTTCCATTTCAATGTGATGCACAAGAAGTACAGAAAATATAATCAATACTATAATACCTCCGGCATAAACCGTAAGCTGAATAGCTGCTAAAAAATTGTAATCAATTAAAAAGTAAATACCTGCTATTCCACATAAAACAAACAAGAGATAAATAACAGAACGAAGCATTTTACGACTACTTACTGAAGCCACTGCAAATACTATAATTATAATAGATAAAATGTAAAATATATATTTTTCCATATGCTTAATCTTCTATACCAGCTTTAACTTTTGATCCAGGTCTGTTTAACACTTTAGTTAATTGAGTTCTATCATAAGTTGAATTCTCATAATTTTGAGCCCAAACAATAGCATCTGTAGGACATGCTTCAATACACAACCCACACATGGTACATAATCCTAAATGATAAATGTGTCTATCAATCTTTTTCTTCTTTTTACCTGTAGTTTCATCAATACCTCTATCCCAAATGATTTCTATGCTTCCATTAGGACAGGCTAGTTCACATTTTTGACAACCTGTACATTGATGTTCGTTGTTTTCATCGTGTGGCATCACTACTTCTCCACGAAAACGTTCAAACATTTTTAAGGTATCACGGTTATCAGGATACTCTTGAGTAATAGCTCCTTTACGTGCGGTTAAAAAATACTTACCGGTAACACTCATACCGGTAAACAGTGTCTTTATGCCTTTATATATATCTGAAAAATAACTCATCTGTTTAAAATTTAATTGTTAAGTTCAACCAAACAATTATGGCCATTATCAAAATATTAACTAAGTTGATTGGTAATAAATATTTCCATTCCAGAGTTAATAATTGATCTACTCTTAAGCGCGGAAAAGTCCATCTAAACCACATCATTAAAAAGACCAGTATCAATGTTTTTCCCAAGAACCAGAAAACACCTAACCAAGGAATAGATTCGGTAATGCCGAAAGGGGATAACCAAGCTCCAAAAAACACCGTTGTTGCAATCGCAGCGATAATGAACATGTTAATAAACTCAGCTAAAAAGAAATAGGCAAATTTCATTCCTGAATATTCTGTGTGGAAACCTGCTCCTAATTCAGATTCGGCCTCAACCATATCAAAAGGTGCTCGGTTGGTTTCTGCTGTTCCGGCAATCATATAAACCATAAAGGCTATAATAGCAGGCACATGCCCTTGTAAAATAAGCCAACCCTCTTTTTGTGATTCAACAATTTCTGATAATTGTAAACTCCCTGTTAATAATACCATGGTTAGTAATGACAGTCCAACAGACAATTCATAACTTATGGTTTGAACACCACTACGCATGGCGCCAATAAGAGCAAACTTGTTGTTACTACTCCAACCACCCAATAAAATACCAATGACACCAACTGATGAAATGGCTATTAAGAAGAAGATACCGATATTAATATCGAAAGCCTGAAATTCTTTTGTAAAAGGAAAAACTGCTAAAGCCATTAATGACGAAACAATTACAAAATAAGGAGCTAAATTGTATAAAAATTTATCAGCTTTTATAGTTCCTGTCAACTCCTTTGAAACCAATTTTAAGGCATCTGCCATGGTTTGTAATAAGCCCCAATATCCAACTCTGTTGGGTCCAATTCGCAATTGAAACCAGGCTGCTACTTTACGTTCAAGAAGCACCAAATACAATCCGGCAACGGCAAAAATCACTAAATAAATTAAGGCGACTAAAACCATCGCAACAATACTTGCAGCTCCTTCTGGCATCATGCTAATAAGCCAATCCTGAATTGTTTTTGTTATGCTTAATACTATATTCATTGTGCTCATTTTATCTGTCAATATCAGGTATTACAAGGTCAAGGGTCGCCATAGAGGCTACTAAATCTCCAATTTTTCCACCAACCGCAATATGATTTAATAAGGATAAGTTTGAAAATCCTGGTGAGCGGAATTTGACGCGGTATGGGTTTTTTGTACCCGTACTAATGACGTAAACACCTAATTCGCCTCGTGCTGTTTCTACCTTTTGATAATACTCTCCTTTTGGTAATTTGATGACAGCGTTGGTTGCCACCTGAACATCTCCTTCAGGAATGTCGTCAATTAATTGTTCTATGATTGCCATAGATTCCCACATTTCCTGAATTCTAACTTGATATCTTGCAAACGTATCACCTTCGGTTTTTAGAGCTTCATTAAAGGTTACTTTATCATAAGCACTATAAGGATGATGTTTTCTAACATCGCAAGAATATCCTGAAGCACGTCCCACTGGTCCTGACGCTCCAAATGAAATAGCATCTTCTTTAGTTAAAATACCAACTCCCTTCGTCCTTTTTTGAAATATAACGTTACCTGTTAGTAAGGTATCATACTCTGGTAATTTTGTTTTAAAATGCTTAATAAAATCCTTTGTTCTTTGCACAAAGTTTGGATGAATATCAAACATCAATCCTCCAGGTATATTATAATTCATGGTTAATCGCGCACCACAAGTTTCTTCAAAAATATCATTTATCAATTCCCGGTCTCTGAAACCATAAAAATAGGTAGTAAGGGCACCAACATCCATTCCCATAACGCCCCACCATAACGTGTGTGACGCAATTCTAGTTAATTCACCCAGAATGGTTCTAATTACTTTTACACGGTCTGGAATTTCTAATTGAAGGGCATTTTCCACGGTTAAACAAACGGCTTCATTATTTATATGAGAAGACAAATAATCCATTCTGTCTGTAAGATGAACTATTTGCTGATAGCTATCGCGTTCACACATTTTCTCAATAGAACGATGGATATAGCCTAAATCTGGCTCCACTTTTTTAATTATTTCACCGTCTATGGTCAACAACAAACGCAACACACCATGCGTAGCAGGATGCTGAGGCCCCATATTGATGAAATACTCTTCTGATTTGAAATTACTCTTAACTGTAGTTGTTTCCATTATCTCCTATTTAATAACCATGTTAATTTCATCTTCATAGTCCTTTCTTAACGGGAAACCTTCCCATTCTTCAGTTAAGAATAAACGTTTTAAATTAGGATGATTATTGAATTTTATTCCGAAGAAATCATAAACCTCTCTTTCATGAAATTCAGCTGTTTTCCAGATATCACATACGGTGTCTAAAGTTGGGTTTTCCCTGTCAGCTGTTTTTACTTTCACAACAATAATATGTCTGTGAGTTGTGGACTCTAAATGATATACAACACCTAGCTCTGGTTGCCAGTCTACACCACTTAAACAGAATAAATAATCAAAACTTGTCTCCTTATTAGACTTTAAGTCTGACATTAATTGGTGAAGATTTTCAGGGGTAACGGTAATATTTAAAAACTGAGATTCTTCTAGAGAAAACTCTAAATCGGGAATCCAGCCATTTATTAAATTTTGTAAGGCTTCATTAGTCATAACTTGTTATTTAAATACCTTCATCAAACCCATCAATAGGATTCTCCTTATGTTTCATGTTTTCCGTTCTAATTTTATCCTGAAGCATCAACATCCCCTGCAATAAAGCTTCTGGGCGAGGTGGGCAACCAGGAACATAAACATCAACCGGAATGACATGATCGGCACCTTTAACCACCGAATAGGTGTTATAAAAGAATGGGCCTCCAGAAATAGCACATGCACCCATGGCAATCACATATTTTGGCTCTGCCATCTGATCATATAATCGTCTTAAAACAGGCGCCATTTTATTGACTATAGTTCCTGCAATAATAATTAAATCTGCCTGACGTGGTGAAGGACGGGCCACTTCAAAACCAAACCGAGAATAATCATGTCTGGCCGCTCCTGTTTGCATCATTTCAATGGCGCAACAACTGGTACCAAAATAAAGCGACCAAAGTGAATTTGATCGTCCCCAATTGATTATTTTGTCTAATGAAGTAACAATCACGTTAGCTCCATTACCCGCGGGAATAACTTTCCCCGGGAAATCTTCTGTGAATTTGTGATCTCTATCCTGAACTTCAGAGATGTATCTTTTTTTATCTTCTACTCCCATTTCAACGCTCCTTTTTTCCATGCATAAATTAACCCTAATCCTAATATCAATAAGAATACAAATATTTCTATTAAAGCAACCGCTCCAAAATCTTTAAAAACAACAGCCCAAGGCACCAAAAAGGCCACCTCCACATCAAAGATCAAAAACAGGATGGCGAACAAATAATAACCCACTTTAAACTGAACCCAAGTAGGTCCAATAGTGGTCATACCACTCTCATAAGGCTCTCGTTTTTGAGCATTATCTGATTTGTGCGAAATTAAATTTGATAAGAAATTTGCTCCTGCTACTAAAACAATTCCGGCTAGTAAAAATACAATGATAGCTTCAGACCCCATTTTAAGTATTCAATATTATTAATTCAAAATTAGTAGTAAATATCTGCGTGTTTACTGATATAAGTCAGTTTTTAAGAATTTATTTTACCATATATATCTCTCCAGAAAAGAACAAATCATTGGTTTTAGTAAACTTAGAATTTTTCTTAACCTGTCTGGTTAAATCATCTTCACGCTCTTCAAGTGTCACATCATCAAAACTTCTGATAATTCCTGTTGCTACCGGGTATTGTAACCTCACTAACATTTGATGCATGGTCGGGTCTTTCTCCTTGGCGTCATGCACTAAAATATCCTCTTCAGTGATGCCATTTTCTCCAATAGTCACTACTTCCAGCTTAAGCCTGTTTAAGACCAATCCTTTATCCCGGTTTTTACCAAAAATCATGGGTTTTCCATGTTCCAAATAAATCTGTTTATCCTCCTTTACATCTTTGTTAGTAATATTACTGTAACAGCCGTCATTGAAAATCACGCAGTTCTGTAATACTTCAATAAGTGAAGTGCCTTTAAAATTATGTGCTTCTATGAGCATTTGAGAAATATCTTTAGGAACATTTCCTCCTATTCTTCCAAAAAATCTTGCATTAGCGCCTATAGCCAATTCTCCTGGATTGAATGGAGGTTGTGTATTGCCGTATGGTGACGATTTTGTTTTTTGTCCAACTAATGAGGTCGGAGAAAATTGTCCTTTAGTTAAACCATAAATCTCATTATTAAACAATACAATGTTTAGATTTATATTTCTTCTTAGGACATGAATGAAATGATTACCACCAATGGCCATCGCATCTCCATCGCCTGTCATAACCCATACACTTAAATTTGGGTTTGCCAGTTTAACGCCAGTTGCAATAGCTGGAGCTCTGCCATGTATAGAGTGCATACCATAAGTATTCATATAATATGGAAACCGAGATGAACACCCAATACCAGAAATAAATACGACCTCTTCTCTTTTTACACCCATTTCTGGAAGTGCCTTTTGCATGGAGCGTAAAATAACATAGTCATCACATCCAGGACACCATCTTACTTCCTGATCACTTTCAAAATCCTTGTAAGTATATTTTTTTTCAAGAGTTGCTTCCATAATTATTTTACTAGTTTTTTAAATTCATCTATCAGTTCATTATTTCCAAATGGTAATCCTTGAATCTTATTAAATTGTAAAAACTCAAAACCACTAAAATTAATTCTTAAAACTTTGGCAAACTGTCCATTGTTTAATTCACAAACTACAATTTTTTTGAATTTTTTTAATAAGTCTTCTGTATTTTTTGGTAATGGATTTAAATAATTAAATTGAGCAAATCCAATATTTTTATAACCTTCTTTATTAATTTGTTTTACGGCTGAATGCAAAGAACCATAAGTTCCACCCCAGCCTATTACCAATAAATCTCCTGACTCAGCAAATTCGGTTTTAATTTCAGGAATATAATTTTGAACACGCTTCACCTTTTCTGCCCGAATTCTAGTCATTTTTTCATGATTCTCTGGCGCTTGATTCACATTACCTGTAACACTATCTTTCTCTAAACCACCTACACGATGTTCAAATCCAGGAGTTCCTGGTATTCCCCAGTTTCTGGCTAAAGTATCTTCGTTTCTTGTATATGGGTGCCAGTTTTCAACTGAGCCTTTTGAAATATTATTCTTTATTTCTGGCAGATTTTCAATACTTTCAATTTTCCATGGGGCCGAGCCATTAGCAATATAACCATCGGTTAGTAATATAACAGGGGTCATGTGCTCTAAAGCAAGTTTTGCTGCCTGAAATGCATAATTGAAACAGTTACTTGGTGTACTTGCCGCGATAACTATTACGGGACTTTCCCCATTTCTGCCATACATGGCTTGTAATAAATCTGACTGTTCTGTTTTAGTAGGTAATCCAGTTGAAGGGCCTCCTCTTTGTACATTAACTACCACCAATGGTAATTCTATCATCATGGCCAATCCTAAGGCCTCTCCTTTTAGAGCTAATCCAGGACCTGAAGTCGTAGTAATTGCTAAATCTCCAGCAAAAGCAGCCCCGATTGCTGATGAAATTCCAGCAATTTCATCTTCTGCCTGAAATGCTTTAACACCAAAATGTTTATGTTTCACCAATTCATGTAAAATATCTGTTGCAGGAGTAATCGGGTAAGATCCTAAAAACAGTTCCAAACCAGATTTTTCAGCAGCTGCTAAAAATCCCCAAGCAGTAGCTGTGTTACCCATAATAACTCTATAGGTTCCTGAAGGCATTTTTGCCGGTGATATGGTATAGGCATTAGGTATTAATTCTAAAGTTTCAGCAAAATAATAACCTGCATTAAGAACCTTAGTATTCGCTTCAATTAAATGGGGACTTGATTTAAACTTTTTATTAAAAAACTCAATAGTGTGCTCCTTTGCTCTGCCATACATCCAATAAACCATTCCTAAAGCAAACATGTTTTTGCTTCTTGTAATCGCCTTATTGTCTAAACCTTCTACATCTTTTAAGGCTTCTTTTGTTAAAGAGGTCATATCTGCCTGAATCACTCTATAGTTATCTAAACTATGATCTTCAAGCGGATTGGCTTCATATTGTGCCTTTTCTAGATTCTTTTTGTTAAAGGCATTTGAATCAACAATAATGGTGTGTCCAGGCTTTAAAGCATATAAGTTGGTTTTTAAACCAGCAGGATTCATAGCTACTAATAGGTCTAAATTATCGCCAGGTGTACTTACTTCTACACTTCCAATATGAACCTGAAATCCCGAAACCCCATACAAACTACCTTGAGGCGCCCTAATTTCCGAAGGATAATTAGGAAATGTTGCAATATCATTACCAAACATAGCAGAAGTATCTGAAAACTGAGTACCAGTTAACTGCATGCCGTCACCAGAATCTCCAACAAAGCGAATAACCACAGCTTCTAAAACTTCAGGATGGAGTTCCATTTTATCTGTTACCATAATTTATACCATTATTAATTTAAGAAAAAATGACTTAGCGTCATTATATTTAAAGTAACCAAAGATAATTTCACTTTTTAATATGAAATATGATTTTTATCATTTAATGAAAGTCTAATTAAGTTTAATATTGTACCATATTATTATTATAAAATTTTAAAATTATGGCTATAATTATAACTGATGAATGCATAAACTGTGATGCTTGTGTTTCTGAATGCCCAAACAATGCAATCTATGAGCCAGATCAAAACTGGTCTTATTCTGATGGAACTGCTTTAAAAGGAATGACAAAAACACCTGAAGGAAAAGAAGTTGATGCAGATGAAGAAAACGATCCAATTTCTGATGAATTCTATTTTATTGTTTCTGATAAATGTACAGAATGTAAAGGATTTCATGATGAACCACAATGTGCTTCAGTTTGCCCGGTAGATTGTTGTATTCCTGATGAAAACCATGTGGAAACTGAAGAAGTTCTTTTAGCAAGAAAAACTTGGTTACACGAAGAATAATTCAGCAACTTTGAAATCCAGTATATTACTGTGACTAATTTTTTTAAGAATCTTACTTGAATATCTTTAATATACCTTTTTATTAAATTAAGAATGTTAAAAAAAGGTATAGACTATGCATTAGTCTATACCTTTTTTTATTAAAAATGAATTCTTTAAACAAACATGATTTATATCATATTCCGCCTAAATTGCTTTTTTTCTTTTACTGACATATGTCATAGAATTAGTGATTCAATGTTTATAATTTCACCCCACTTATTTAAAAGATCTTACATTAACAAATTATAAGTATTATGGAAAAAGGATTTGAAAAACTCATATGTGACGCCAATGAAGCTGTAGCAAGAGTAGCACATAAAACAAATGAAGTTTGTGCTATTTATCCAATAACACCTGCGTCTCCTATGGGTGAACATGTAGATGTTTATAGCTCAAAAGAACAAAAAAATATTTGGAACAATATTCCTAGAATTGTTGAAATGCAAAGTGAAGGCGGCGCCGCAGGAGCAGTTCATGGTTCATTACAAGCGGGAGCATTAACCACTACATTTACAGCATCACAAGGATTACTCCTTATGATTCCAAACATGTACAAAATAGCAGGAGAATTATTACCAAATGTCATTCATGTAGCTGCAAGAACCATTGCCACCCACGCTTTATCAATTTTTGGAGATCATTCAGACGTCATGGCTACAAGACAAACAGGCTACTCCATGTTATTTGGCAGCTCTGTACAAGAAGCACAAGATTTTGCATTGATTTCGCAAGTGGCAACCTTAAAATCAAGAGTGCCATTTTTAAACATTTTTGATGGTTTCAGAACGTCTCATGAAATTTCTAAAATTGATGCTATTCCTGATAGTATCATTAAAGCCATGATGCCAGAAGATAAAATCATGGATCACAAAAAACGTTCATTAGATCCAGATCATCCGGTAATAAGAGGAACTTCTCAAAACCCTGATGTATTTTTCCAAGCACGTGAGGCCGCAAACACATTTTATGCCAAGGTTCCAGATATTGTTCAAACCACAATGGATGAGTTTTATTCACATACTGGTCGAAAATATAATTTATTTGACTATATAGGCCATCCAGAAGCAGAACGTATCATCATTATTATGGGTTCTGGTGAAGGTGCCGTAAAAGAAACGGTTAATGAATTGGTTGAAAGAGGTGAAAAAGTAGGCGCTCTTTTAGTTAGATTATTCAGACCATTCTCAATTGAAAATTTCATTCATGCTATTCCTGAAACTGTTAAGAAAATAGCTGTTTTAGACAGAACCAAAGAACCAGGAAGTATTGGAGAACCATTATATTTAGACGTGATTTCAGCCATCTCTGAAAGTGATAGAACCATGCCAACAGTAGTTGGTGGCCGTTATGGATTATCATCAAAAGAATTTAACCCTAAAATGGTTAAAGGCATCTATGATGAATTATTAAAGGCGAAACCTAAAAATCATTTCACCGTTGGTATTTATGATGATGTTACTCATACTAACTTGGAAATTGATGATTACTTCACGGTTAAACGCACAACCATCAACTGTATGTTTTATGGTTTAGGTTCTGATGGTACTGTTGGTGCTAACAAAAACTCGATTAAAATTATTGGCGATACCACTGATAATTATGTTCAGGGTTATTTTGTTTATGACTCTAAAAAAGCGGGCGCACAAACCATTTCTCACTTGCGATTTGGTCCAAATCCAATTCACTCAACTTATTTAATAGAAAAGGCCGATTTCATTGCAAGCCATCAGTTTAATTTTATTGAAAAATATAACATGTTATCTGACCTAAAATTAGGCGGAACATTTTTATTAAATTCACCTTTCTCTAAAGAAGAAATTTGGGACCAATTACCTAAAAAACTTCAAAAAGAGATTATAGAAAAAGAAGCTGAATTCTATATTATAGATGCCAGTAGAGTGGCTCAGGAAGCTAATCTAGGTAAACGTGCTAACACTGTTTTACAAACTTGTTTCTTTGCTATTTCCGGAATTTTACCTAAAGATGAGGCTATTCAAAAAATTAAAGATGCCATTGTAAAATCTTATTCTCATAAAGGAGAAAAAGTGGTAAAAATGAACTTTAATGCGGTAGATAAATCTCTTGAAAATTTAGAGAAAGTAGAATATCCAAAAGTGTCAAGTAGTGAAAAACCATTATTATCTGCTATGACAGATGCCCCTGATGGATTTGTAAAAGAAGTATTAGAAAAAATATTAGCTGGTGCTGGAGATGAACTTCCTGTAAGTGCCTTCCCAGTAGATGGTACATTCCCTACAGGAACCACACAATATGAAAAACGTGGTATTGCAGATTTTATTCCTATTTGGGATGATGCTGACTTATGTACACAATGTAATAAGTGTGTGGCTATTTGTCCTCATGCCGCTATTAGGTCAAAAGTAGTTAATAATGATATGTTGGTAGGTGCTCCGTCATCATTGAAACATGTTCCTGCAAAAGGAAGACCATTTGACACTGCGACAGAATCTTATGTGTTACAAGTATCACCAGAAGATTGTACTGGATGCGACCTTTGTGTTGCTGTTTGTCCTGCGGTGAGTAAAGAGATAGATGATTTTAAATCTATCAACATGAGGAAAAAAATTGATAACAAAACAGATGAAGTTAATAACTGGGATTACTTTGTAAACCTACCTTATTATGACAGAAACGAACTTCAAATTACCAATGTAAAAGGCTCTCAATTCTTAGAACCTTTATTTGAATTCTCTGGTGCTTGCTCTGGTTGTGGAGAAACACCTTATATTAAATTATTAACCCAACTATATGGGGACAGTATTTTAATAGCAAATGCAACCGGTTGTTCTTCAATTTATGGTGGAAATTTACCAACAACACCATACAAAACCAATGCATTTGGAAGAGGACCAGCTTGGGCTAATTCACTGTTTGAAGATAATGCTGAGTTTGGTTTAGGTATGCGATTAGCTTTAACCAAAAAACAAGAAATAGCTGTTGATTTATTAAAATCTTTAGAGTTTTTAGTTGGAAGTGAAATAGTAGACGCTATCTTATCTAATCCAGAAAGTACTGAAACGGAAAAATCTAAAAAAATAGCAGATATTGAAGAGCTCAAGCAAACTTTAAAAGTTCTTGACAATAATGATGACGCTATTAAACTGAGCAACCTAACGGAATATTTACGTAAAAAAGCGGTTTGGATATTAGGTGGCGACGGTTGGGCATATGATATAGGTTATGGTGGTGTAGATCACGTATTGGCTTCTGGTGAAGATATCAATATTATGATTTTAGATACCGAAGTCTATTCAAATACAGGAGGTCAAACCTCTAAAGCAACACCATTAGGCGCAAGTGCTAAATTCTCAGTTTCTGGAAAACGAACCAGTAAGAAAAATTTAGCTTTACAAGCGGTATCCTATCAAAATGTTTATGTAGCGCAAATAGCTATAGGAGCTAAAGATTTACAAACTTTAAAAGCTATTGAAGAAGCTGCTGCTTATCCAGGACCTTCAGTCATTATTGCCTATTCTCACTGTGGTGAGCATGGTTATGATTTAAAACATGGTGCTGAACAACAAGAGAAAGCTGTTGAATCTGGTTACTGGCCATTATTTAGATTTGATCCACAACAACCAAAAGGGAAAAAATTTAGATTAGATTCTAAAAAACCAACAATTCCGTTAAGTGACTTCATGTATAATGAAACTCGATTTACAAGAGTAGTGAAAGAAGATGCCGTATTAGGTAAGCAATTACTTGATCAAGCGCAGGAAGAAGTTAATTCACAATGGGAACGTTTAGAGATATATAGAGATATGTAATTCTAAAGAATCTAAAGGTTTAAAATGAATACCTTAAAGTTATATTCTAAATGTCAAATTACATTGGCATTTAGAATTAACTTTTTACAATAATAAACTTTAAAATTCATTCATCATGGGAACAAAATCCAAAGATCATTTTGCAACTGCCCAAGAAAAACTAAATGAAGCTAAAAAAGAGTTATTCAGACCGGAAGAAGATATAGTTTCTTATTTAGTTTGCAAGAACTCGCAGCATGCTATTGAAAGTTATTTAAAAGGTTATCTTTTAAAAAATGGTGTGGATGTTGAAGACTGTAATACAATAGATAGTCTTTACAGTCAATGCCTGGTAATTAATAAGAATTTTGAAAAGGTTGATTTGTCAGATTTTAAATGTAAAGCTCACGATATCAATTCTAGATATTGTACCGAAATTCCAATAGTCACCAACTGTTTTGATGCGGCTGATAACTTAGATACTTTTCTTAGAAAAGAAAAAATTATTTAAACACCTCAAGTTTTATCAATAAGAAAAGAGCCGTTCTATAATAGAACCGCTCTTTTCTTATTTTATATTTTAAATCTCTATTTACAAAACGTTAACTACCGTTTCAATTTGAGGTGCATACTTTTTTATAGTCATTTCAACACCAGATTTTAAGGTCATTTGATTCACACTGCAACCCACACATGCTCCTTTTAATTGAACCTTTACATGTTTATCATCCTCTATAGAAATTAGAGAAATGTCGCCCCCATCACTCTGTAAAAAAGGACGAATCTCGTCTAAGGCTTTTTCAATGTTTTCTCTTAATTCTTCAGTGTTCATGGATTACTTTTTAGGGGCAGAACATCCTGCCATGGTAGTAATTTTTATAGCTTCTGTTGGCGGCAAGGCCTCATTTCTATTCACAACTTCCTGAACCACATTTTGAGTAATCGTTTTAAACGCCTCAGATAACGGCGTGTCTATTTGTAAAGCAGCAGGGCTGCCTACATCACCAGACTCACGAATACTTTGTACTAAAGGGATGGCTCCTAAAAATTTAACACCTAAATCATCTGCAAGATTTTTTGCACCATCTTTTCCAAAAATATAATATTTATAATTTGGTAATTCATTAGGTGTAAAATAGGCCATGTTCTCAATAATACCTAAAACTGGCACATTGATACTTTCTTGTTGAAACATGGCAACTCCTTTTTTAGCATCTGCTAAAGCTACTACCTGAGGGGTACTAACAATAACGGCACCTGTAATTGGAAGCGATTGCATTATACTTAAATGAATATCACCAGTTCCTGGAGGCAAGTCAATCAACAAGAAATCAATTTCTCCCCAATGCGCATCAAAGATCATTTGATTTAATGCTTTAGCTGCCATAGGGCCACGCCATACTACTGCCTGATCTGGTTGTGTAAAGAATCCTATGGAAAGCACTTTAACTCCATAGCTTTCTATCGGTCTCATTTTAGATTTACCATTAATATCAACAGCTAAAGGACGTTCCTTTTCAACATCAAACATAATAGGAATGGAAGGGCCATAAATATCTGCATCTAATATCCCCACCTTAAATCCCATTTTTTGCAAAGAAACGGCTAGGTTCGCTGTAACAGTTGACTTCCCAACACCTCCTTTTCCTGAAGCGACTGCAATAATGTTTTGAATGCCTGGTATGGCATTACCTTTAATTACATTCACTTTTGGAGCCGCTGGCGCATCCACCTTTACATTAACTGTTATTTTTGCCTTTTCATAAACCTGCTCATGAATGGTTTTTAAAATATCGACCTCAGTGCGTTTTTTTGCCTGTAAACTAGGATTTGTAATTGTAATATCTACAATGACTTCATCGCCAAAAGTCATGACGTTTTTTACGGCTCCAGTTTCAACCATATTCCCTCCTTCTCCGGGAACAGAAATTGTTTCGAGAGCTTTAAGGATATCTTGTTTGCTTAATTTCATGTGTTTAAATTTATTTTTTGTTTTCTGTCACATGTTACATTCATACCATCCTTTCTTTGTTCAACTAAATTCTTAGTCATGAATGTTTCATTTGTTGTTGTTTAATTTGAATTTCAAATCATTGCCATAAACCTAATTTATTTGAAGTAATTTAGATTTATTCTAAAGTACAAATATACACTGAAAAGTTAATATTTTAAAGCAGATTTATTGAAATGATTTATAAAGGTATATGCTTTAGCTATTCTATAAACTGATTTAAATCATATCTATAATAAACACAAAAGAAGGCCTCCCTTAAGCCATGATTTTAATTTATAATTCTTTAGACGGGTTCCAGAAAATAGCCTCAAAATTTTGAATTTGATTCTCTACAACTTTAATGCCTTCACTTTCTAAAAGTTGTTGCATTAAGTTGGTCCCATCAAAATGATGTTTCCCCGTTAAAAGCCCTTTTCGGTTAACCACTCTATGGGCAGGAATATCTTCCATTTTGTGAGAAGCATTCATAGCATAACCAACCATTCGTGCACTTCGCGAGGCACCAAGATAATTGGCTATCGCACCATAACTGGTCACCCTTCCATAAGGAATTAATTTTGCAACCTCATAAACTTGATTAAAGAAATTTAAAGACTCCGGTTTCATCCGTTATAATTCTTTGATAATATTTATCAAGGTAATTATTGATATGACCCCAGTTATACCTCCTATAATATAATTCATGCTCTTTTGTGATGAAACAGACTTGTTTTTTATTCTATCAAAAAAGAAAATATAAAAATAAAGCATGACAAAAGTGCCCATACCGGCCCCGGCAACATAACTAATAATACTGGTCATATTAAAATCAAGCCAGCCAAAAGACGCTAAAGTAATGGTCATATATGCCTGATAAGGTATAGGAAATACGTTTAAACTAGACAAAAACATCCCTTGAAAAAAGCGACTGTGTTTACTTCTTATTTGAGGTACTATTTGAGGTTTAGCTTGTTTTTTTGCAATAAACAAATAATAAATAGTAATTAATACAAAAATAACGAAAGCAACCCGCTGCAAAATTTCAATAACCTCAACATGATTGGACAAATATCTCGCAAAAATAGAAGCTAGATAGGTTTGCATAAAAACGATGACACAAACACCTATGGAAAACATAATACCTCTAACATGTCCCTCTTTTAGGCTAATCTTTGCGGCAGACATATTTAATAAGCCCGGAGGCACAACCCCGATTAAAGCGACTATTAGACCTAAAAAAAAGATGAAAGTGATGTTCAATGTTATTTAATTTTAAACCTAATATACGTAATTGCTTTGTTTTGCTCTAAATATTGTGATTCATAAAAAGTCTGAATACTTGTCACTTCTTCCGGACTTCCTTCTTGTTTGTATACATTATGATTAGCATACAGTACTTCATGCCCTGCGCCATGAAGTAATCCTAGCGTATAGCCATGCATAAACTCACTATCCGTTTTTAAATTAACCACACCTTCCGGTTTTAAAATGGCTTTATATTTAGTTAAAAAGGAGGTATTGGTCATACGGTGTTTTGTTCTCTTATACTTTATTTGGGGATCAGGAAAGGTAATCCATATTTCATCCACCTCATTATGAGAAAAAGCATAATCTATCAATTCAATTTGCGTCCTTAAAAACGCCACATTTATAAGTTCTTCTTCAACTGCAGTCTTTGCGCCTCTCCAAAAACGGGCGCCTTTAATATCGACGCCAATAAAATTTTTATTAGGGTATTTTTTTGCCAGAGCAACCGTATATTCACCTTTACCACAACCTAATTCTAAAATTAAAGGATTGTCATTTTTAAAATATACTTCATTCCAGCTTCCCTTTATTAGGAATTGATTGTTAACTAGGTCATCTCTTGTTGGTTGAAAGACGTTTTTAAATGTTTCGTTTTCTCTAAATCTTTTAAGTTTATTTTTACTACCCACGCTTTTTAAAAATTTTGGTAAAATTAAGGAAACAAATTAGCTTTATCTTTGTTTTTTATGAAATGCCTATTAACAAATTCTACAAACCACCCGAAATGTTTTTAAAGCCGACGCATCTGACCTCTAAATCAATATTATATAGCTGATGAATTCCAAAAAGCGAATTTTAGTTGCTCCGTTAAATTGGGGATTGGGACATGCTACCAGATGCATTCCCATTATTAAGGCTTTAATGGCTGAACAATTTGAACCCATTATTGCATGTGATGGTGTCTCTTTAAACTTGCTTAAAAAAGAGTTTCCTCACTTGATATGTATAGAGCTTCCCTCCTATAATATCAGCTATTCAAAACATGGCTTTTTATTACAATGGCAACTTTTTAAATTGATTCCTAAATTACTAAAAGCGATTCGCGAAGAACATAAACAAATTCAAAACATTATTAAAACACATCAGATTGAAGGTCTCATTTCTGATAACCGCTTAGGTGTATACAGTATGAAGGTACCATCCGTTTATATAACCCATCAATTAACTGTTTTAAGTGGTTTCCTTACCTCATGGTTCACCTCAAGAATACATCAACAAATTATAAAAAAATATCAAGAATGTTGGATTCCGGATTTTGAAAATAGTCCGAATTTAACTGGCAGGCTTGGTCATATCAAAGCCGGTAAATTCAATTTGAAATATTTAGGTCCTTTAAGCCGATTCACTAAAACCAAATCAAAGACAACATTCGATATCATGGTTTTATTATCTGGTCCTGAACCGCAGCGCAGTCTTTTAGAAGAAAAAATGCTGTCAGAATTAAAATCGTTTCAAGGAAAAGTGATACTCATTCAAGGATTGGTAGAACCATTTCAAGCCAGAGGACAAAACAATCATATCACTATTTATAATTTTATGAGCAGTGATGAATTAGAAGCAGCGATTCAAAACACTAAAGTCATAATTTCACGTTCTGGCTATACTACTATTATGGATTTAGCTAAACTTGAAAAAAAAGCATTTTTCATACCAACTCCGGGACAAAGAGAACAACAATATTTAGCCAAAAGGTTTAACAATTTAAAAATGACCCCCTATTGTCAGCAGTCCGATTTTGATTTAGACAAACTTAAGAAGCTTGATAATTATTCCGGATTTAGTGCCTTTAAAAATGAAACTGATTATAAAACCCTATTCAGCCTTTTCAAGTGTGAATGAAAATTCACTACCAACACCATATTCACTTTCAACATAAATTTTTTCATGGTGGGCTTCAATAATATGTTTTACAATGGAAAGCCCTAATCCAGAGCCCCCTTCGGTCCTAGAACCACTTTTATCTACTCTATAAAAACGCTCAAACAAACGAGGTAAATGATTTTTTCCAATACCTATCCCATTATCAGTAACACGAACAATAACCTTGTTTTTTATCAGATTTTCAATACTCACTTCAGTAGTACCTTTCTCTCTGCCGTATTTAATGGAGTTGATTATAAGGTTTATTAGAACTTGCTGTATGCGTTCCTTATCAGCTTTAACCATAATAGGTTTTGGATAGTCCATATCAAAAGTTAAGGTGATCCTTTTATCACTAGCACGCATTTCAAACATCTCAAACACGTTTTTCACTAATTTTACTATATCAAAACTTTCTATATTTAAACTTAAATCACCAATTTCCAATTTGGTAATCATGTCCAGATCATTCACAATGTAAACCAATCTTTCTACGCCTTTACTGGCTCTTTCAAGATATTTTTTGCGAATGTTTTCATCATTCATGGCGCCATCAAGCAAGGTTAAAATATAACCCTGTACAGTAAACAATGGCGTTTTCAACTCATGCGAAACATTGCCGAAAAATTCTTTTCTATATTGTTCACGCACCTTTAAAGTTTCTATTTCCAGTTTTTTGTCTCTGGCAAACTTATCAATTTCTTGGATGAGTGTTCCCATATCAGTAGTTATAGGGCTACGTGACAAGTTTGTAGACTCCAGAAGCGTTAAATCGTCATATATCTTTTTAACGCGTTTATAAATAAAACGCTCCGCTCTAAACTGAATGACCATAAAAGAAAAAACATAGGCCAGAACGGCAAATGCTAAAAACAACCACCAATCAAGTGTGTAAAAAACATATAAAAAAACACCCATTAAGAGCGTTATAAAAAGGGTTAAATATAATGCTGTCTTAATAGCAAACTTATATGTTTTTTTAAATTTCAACTGCATCAATCAACAAACTTATAGCCAACGCCTTTAATTGTTTTAAAACTATCATCCCCTATTTTTTCGCGTAATTTTCGAATGTGCACATCAATAGTTCTTCCACCAACAATAACTTCATTTCCCCAAACCTTATCCAGAATCTCTTCCCGTTTAAATACTTTTCCGGGTTTTGAAGCTAATAGAGACAGCAATTCAAACTCTTTTCTAGGAAGAACCATTTCTGCTCCGTCTAAAATTATTTTATATTCTTCTCTGTTAATGACCAGGTTACCAATTTTTACATTCTCATTTTCAAATTCCTGCTCTTTAAATCGTCTTAAAAGCGCCTTCACTTTACTAACCAATACTTTTGGTTTTATAGGTTTTGTAATATAATCGTCTGCCCCTGCATCAAAACCAGCCACTTGTGAATAATCTTCACCTCTGGCCGTTAAAAACGTAATTAAAGTGTCTTTTAAATCGGGGATTTTTCTAATAATTTCACAGGCTTCAATGCCATCCATTTCGGGCATCATCACATCGAGAATAATGAGGTGAGGAAGTTCTTTTTTTGATTTTTTGACCGCTTCAAGACCATTTTCAGCAGTTATCACCTGATACCCTTCGCTTGAGAGATTATAACCAACAATCTCCAAAATATCTGGTTCATCATCAACCAGTAGAATTTTAATGTCTTTATTATTCATCTGTTAGAGCTTATTTATTTAGAAGTCAGATGCAATGCCTAAATTATCATTTTGGTTAATATTCTAATGATGGGTTCTGATCATGTCATATTTAAAATATGCCAAGAAAATTATTTCCATGAGTAAAGATAAAATTAATAACAAAGAATCACCTTAAATATAATATAATTAACCTTAAGGTAACATACAGTTAACCATGTTTTTACCTTTCGATGTATCACAGAATCTTTTAACAATACTTTGGTACAACTTTTGAAGTAAATTAGTAATTTTACTAAGCATTATAACCTACTATGAAAAAAAACTACTTCTTATTTATTTTTATGTTTTTGTTTTTGAGTGCTTTTAATGGTTACTCTCAATCAAGCTCAGAAAATATGCCCCAGCAAGAACATATTGAAGGTCTTTCAATATATCCTAACCCCGTTAGTAATGGCAGGCTCTTTGTTAATATTACTACTCATAAGAATCTTTCTAAAAAAGTAGCAATCTTCAATGTTTTAGGAAAGCAAATTTATGCCACAGAATTATACGGTAAAGAATTAAATGTAGCACAACTGAGTACTGGTGTTTATATCTTAAAAATTACTGAAAATAATATTAGTGAAACCAGAAAATTGGTTATAAAATAATCTGATGTATTTCATCGATTAAAAACAACCTCTTAGATTGTTTTTTTCTTTAATGACTTAGTTTTAATTAATTTAAAGGACTATTTAATCCTTTATTATTATGAAAAAACTTTACATTTTATTCTTTAGTGTTTTAATTTCTGCTCTTTCTTTTGGGCAAGATTTAGTTATAACTGGTATTATGGACGGACCTCTACCGGGAGGTCTTCCAAAGGCGCTTGAACTTTATGTGGTTAATGATATTCCTGATTTAAGTATCTACGGTTTAGAAAGCACTACTAATGGCGCGGCGGCAGCTGGTCAAGAATATACTTTCCCAGCTGATTCTAAAACTGCTGGTGAATACATTTATATTGGTACAGAACAACCGTTATTTAATCAATATTTGGGCTTTAATCCAACTTATATTGATGGTGTTATGAATGTAAATGGAGATGATACAATCATTTTATATTTAAATGCAGCTATATATGACCTTTTAGGAGAAATTGGTGTAGATGGAACTGGAACAGCTTGGGAGTCTTTAGATGGCTGGGCGTATAGAGTTAACGGATTTGGCCCTAACACTACATTCACTGCTTCTGAATGGATTTTTAGTGGGGCTAATGCAACTGATGGCTGTGATCTTGCCGATGATACTGGCACTAACGCTGGTTGCGCTTCAGTTTTTCCAGTTAATACATATTCCCCAATAGTTTCTACTGATCCTACATTAACAATCCCAGATGGCCCAGCAAATGGATCGGTTTTAACCATGGGTCCCCACGAAGCAGGAACTCCAACAATTCTTTTTGAAACCACAAACTTTACAGTTGGTGTCCCAAATGCTGGTGACGGCTATATCGTTTGGAATACCAAAGATGATGTTGGTACTATTTTAGAAAGTGGTCAAGTACAAGATATTACAGTTCCTATAACACCAACATTTGTACCCGGCAATACGTATTCTTTAAATGCTGAACTAGTTAACAATTCTGGAGATCCTTTAAACCCAGCAGTAACATATACAACTACGGTAACATTTAAAGCGTATGTTCAGGTAGCAGATTTAGCGGGACTGAGAGCTGGAACGATTGGCGAATATTACGAAGTAACTGGAGAAATAATAGGTACTCATGCACAATCCTATAGAAATCAAAAGTGGGCAGAAGATACAACAGCAGGTATTTTAATTGATGATGATAATGCAGTCATTACCACTGTTTATAATGAAGGTGATGGTATTACGGGACTAAAAGGTCAATTAGGTCTTTATAGCGGTTTAATACAGATAGTGCCTGTCGAAGATCCAGGTCCTGCAACTTCAACTGGGAACCCGGTTGTACCACAACCGGTTACTATTGCAGATTTATTAGCTAATCATGAGCCATATGAGTCTGAACTAGTTCAAATTACTGATGTCACATTTGCCTCTGGAGATGGTGTTGCTACTTTTGCAACATATAATAATTACGATATTAGTGATGCATCGGGTGGCCCCATAACATTTAGTACATATATGATGAGATTTCCTGACTATGATGGAGAAATAATACCATCAACTCCTAAAACAATCAATGTTTTAGTTGGCGATTTTAACGGTGTTCAAGTAGCTTCTCGAAACATGACCACAGATCTTGTTTTAGGAATTAAAAACTTAACTCCTTTAAATTTCAAAGTATATCCGAACCCAACTTCTTTAGGTTATGTAACCCTTTCAAGTAAAAACAATGCGAACATGAGTGTGGCGGTTTTTGATATATTAGGCAAACAAGTATTAAACAAAACCATTAGTAATAAAAGACTTGACGTGTCTGGATTAACCTCTGGTATTTATATTATGAAAGTATCTCAGGATAATGCCAGTATCACTAAAAAATTAGTGATTCAATAAGCATTAAACCTTATAAATTTTAAAAGCGTTGCTACTGGCAGCGCTTTTTTATTTTTGTACTTTTATATTTTATTTATGATAGATACCCATGCCATTTTTAATATTCAATCTGAACAGGAGTTCAGCACTATCGCATTGGAGGTTTTTAACTATCAGTTTGAAAATAACCAAGTCTACCGTTCGTTTTGTGATTTGCTTTATATGCATCCCAGTGATGTGAAATCCATTAAAGAGATTCCCTTTTTACCCATTCAATTTTTTAAATCACATCCCGTTTTAAGTTCTAATGAGCCTATTCAAAGGACCTTTACCAGTTCCGGAACTACAGGAAGTGCAACCAGCAATCATTTTGTTACAGATTTAAATATTTATGAAACCAGTTTTAGAAAAGGATTTGAAGGTTTTTATGGGCCCATTGAAGATTATGTGGTTTTGGCTTTGCTCCCTTCTTATTTAGAACGTGAAGGTTCTTCATTGGTTTATATGGTTGATGCTTTTATAAAGAAGTCTAACCATCCTGAAAGTGGTTTTTACCTCAATAATTTAGCTGAATTAAAAGACACTTTAATTCATTTGGATTCTTTAGGAAAAAAAGTGTTGCTCATTGGTGTGTCATTTGCGCTTTTAGATTTAGTTGAAACCTACCAATTCAACTTAAAACACACCATTGTTATGGAAACAGGCGGTATGAAAGGGCGACGTAAAGAACTGATACGTGAAGCACTTCACAGGCAATTAAAACAAGGGTTTGGGGTTGATACTGTCCATAGCGAATATGGCATGACTGAATTATTGAGTCAGGCCTATTCTAAAGGGCATGGTGTTTTTGATTGCCCCAATTGGATGCGTATTTTAACCCGCGAACCTGAAGATGCTTTGAGTATTCAACCTGCAGGAAAAACAGGAGGCATCAATGTTGTTGATTTAGCCAATATTAATTCCTGTTCATTTATTGCTACACAAGATCTTGGTCGCGTTTATAATAATGGTTTATTTGAAGTGATTGGACGATTTGACCATTCAGATATTCGCGGTTGTAATTTAATGGTCTTATAGTTTTATTATTATCGTCATTGCAAATGAAATGAAGCAATCTCAAGATATGAAGTCCAATTAAACAAATTACTTCGTCGCTTTGCTCCTCGTAATGAAAACCTATTAAATCCATAAAAAAACCTTTTAATTGTAAGGTTTCTATAATTTACCGACAAAAAACCAGCTATGAAAAAGAAATTTTTTATTAGCTGGCTGGTTAGTTTTTAAAGCCTGATATTGCCTGTCAGGCTTTTTTATTTAACACATAATACAAAGTAATTTTTCTTACCTCTTTGAAGTAATACAAATTTGTTATTAATCAAATCTGACGTAGCGATTTTAAAATCTTCACCAACCTTTTCCTTATTTACAGAAATGGAGTTTTCTTTCAATGCTCTTCTGGCTTCTCCGTTTGATTTTAAAAATCCCGTTTGTTCAGCCAACGCACCAATGATATCCAATCCGTTTTCAATATCAGACATGGATACTTCGGCTTGTGGCACCCCATCAAAAACATCCAAAAACGTTTGCTCATTAAGCTTTTTCAAGTCATCACTTGTTGAATTACCAAACAAAATATTACTGGCTTTAATGGCGTTTTCCAAATCCTCTTTTGAATGTACCATGGTAGTAATTTCTTCAGCCAATCGCTTTTGTAACACACGCATATGAGGCGCTTCCTGATGTTCTGCAATTAAAACGTGTATCTCTGATTCGTTTAAAAACGTAAATATTTTAATATACCTTTCAGCATCTTCATCACTGGAATTTAACCAATACTGGTAGAATTTATAAGGCGACGTTCTGTTAGCATCCAGCCAAACATTTCCGCCTTCAGATTTTCCAAACTTAGAGCCATCAGACTTAGTAATTAATGGGCAGGTTATTGCATATCCTTTACCATTACCTATCCTTCTGATTAATTCTGTTCCAGTAGTAATATTTCCCCACTGGTCACTACCCCCCATTTGAATGGTACAATTCTTATCATTATATAAATGCAAAAAATCATAGCCTTGAACTAATTGATACGTAAACTCAGTAAAACTCATACCTTCTGAAGCATCTGAAGAAATCCTGTTTTTTACAGAATCTTTAGCCATCATATAGTTTACTGTAATATGCTTACCTACATCTCTAATGAATTCAAGAAATGAAAAATTCTTCATCCAGTCATAATTATTAACTAAAATAGCGGCGTTTTCCGCATTACTTTCAAAATCTAAAAAGTGGGCCAGCTGTTTCTTTATAGCCTCCTGATTATGTCTTAATGTCCTTTCGTCTAATAAATTGCGCTCATTTGATTTTCCTGAAGGATCACCAATCATACCCGTAGCACCACCAACCAAAGCGACGGGGCGATGCCCACAGCGTTGGTAATGCGCTAATAACATGATAGGCACCAAATTTCCAATATGTAAAGAATCAGCTGTTGGGTCAAAACCCACATAGGCACTACGCATGCCCTCCATTAAATGTTCTTCTGCACCCGGCATCACAGTATGTATCATACCTCTCCAAGTCAATTCTTCTACAAAATTCTTTATCATTTCACTATATTTTTCTTAAACTAGGGCAAAGATAAAAATCAATGCATAATTACTCATGTTTAATGAATATTTCTTTACATTAGAGATATGATTTTAGTTACAGGAAGTACCGGTTTAGTTGGCTCACATTTACTTTACAAATTGACAAGTAATGGTGAAAAAGTGAGGGCTCTTTATAGAAGTGAGCGCAAATTAGAGAACGTGAAAAATGTGTTCTCTTGTTATACAGATAATTACGTGTCACTTTATGAATCTATTGAATGGGTTCAGGCTGATATTCTTGATATTTCAACTTTATCTGACGCCTTTAATGGTATCACTTATGTGTATCATTGCGCAGCATTTGTTTCATTTGAACCCGACAAGTATCAACTCTTAAGAAGAACCAATATTGAAGGAACAGCCAACATAGTGAACTTTTGCATTTCAAATGACATAAAAAAATTATGCTATGTGAGTTCTATAGCTACTATTGGAATTCCTTCTAAAGAGATCAATATCACTGAAGAGACTGAATGGAATCCTGAAGCCAACAACAGTGTCTATGCTATTACAAAATATGGGGCAGAAATGGAGGTTTGGCGAGCGTCTCAAGAAGGCCTCAATGTAGTTATTGTAAATCCCGGGGTCATTCTAGGTGCCGGCATTTGGCGTTATGGAAGCGCGGGTTTATTTAAAAAAGCCCATAAAGGCATTAAATATTACACTTCAGGCTCTATTGGCTTAGTAGATGTACAGGATGTGGTGTCTGCCATGATTTCACTAACCAAAAGTAGTATTAAAAATGAACGTTTTATTCTAATAGCAGAAAACTGGAAGTATAAAGATTTTTTACAAAACATGGCCAGATCGGTCAGTACCGCTCCTCCTGAGAAAATGGCCTCGCCCTTATTACTTCAAATTGCCTGGAGATTGGACTGGTTAGACCATAAATTGAGAGGCAAACGTCGTCAGTTAACCAGACAATTAGTCACGTCTTTATCAACTGATAAATCATATGATAATACTAAAATAAAAACTTATATGGACTTTGAATTTAAGAAGGTAAACCAGAGTATTATTGAGATTGGGCAGCTTTATCTGAAACAGGCTCAATAAGTTTTGATTTTATTTTATTTTTTAGTTTTATATTTAAAAGTGAATCTTCATTTTTGAATATTCTTATGGAATCTTTGTTTTTTAGTAAGTCTAAAGAATCTCTTTTCCTAAGATTATTAATAGAATCTGTTTTTCTTTTTTCGTCTTCTTCTTGAATAACCAATGCATCCAAATTCTTTTTCAATAGCTCTAAACTATCTTTTACCTTAGTATAAATATCATCATAATCCTCAACATAATAAGCATAATAATTATTACTTAAGGCAAAAGTCAAACTGTCAATTTTATATTTTTTAAACACATATTCTTCAGAATAGACGCCCTTTTCCTGAAGCACTTTTTGATTGGATCCATTAGCAGATGCCAACAACCTTAAATCAAGAATAATGTTAACCATTTGCTTTTTTGAAATTAAATGCTTTGGCTTCTCAGGTTTCTGAAATGAATAACAAGACAGCATTAAAAATATTGGAAAGAAATAGATTGAAATTCGTTTCAGCATTATCTGTTAAAAGTTAATCGTTTTGCAAATTTATCATTATGGAATTTAGAATTTTCAAAGGCCAAATTACCATTAATAAAAGTGTGCGTAATTCTAGATTTAAAAGTAGTTCCTTCAAATGGCGACCAACCACATTTATATAAAATATTTTCTTTTTTTACAGTAAATGGATTATTTAAATCTACTAAGACCAAATCAGCAAAATAACCTTCCTTAATAAATCCTCTTTTTTCAATTTGGAATAATATGGCTGGATTGTGACACATTTTTTCAACCACTTTTTCTATTGAAATTTTACCTCTATGATACATTTCTAACATGGCAGGCAAAGCGTGTTGCACTAATGGTCCACCAGAAGGTGCTTTGGTATACACATTTTTCTTTTCTTCTAAAGTATGTGGCGCATGATCTGTAGCTATAACATCAATCCGGTCATCAAGTAATGCTTCCCAAAGTTCATCTTTATCCTTTTTTGATTTAATAGCAGGATTCCATTTAATTAAAGTGCCTTTTTTATCATAATCTTCATCCGTAAACCATAAATGATGGATGCACACTTCAGATGTGATTTTCTTATCCTTTAATGGTGTTTTATTGCTAAATAACGCTGTTTCTTCTCCTGTTGACAAATGAAACACATGTAATCTAGCCCCTGTTTTTTTTGCTAGTTCAATAGCTTTAGAGGAAGATAAATAGCAGGCTTCTGCACTGCGTATTGCGGGATGATACTTTATTGGAATATCTTCACCATACTCTGCAATATACGTTTCAAGATTTGCTTTAATAGTTGTTTCATCTTCACAATGAACAGAAATCAACAAATTAGTGTTTTTAAAAATATTCTCTAAGACTTTTGGATCATCAACCAACATATTCCCTGTAGAAGATCCCAAAAACAATTTTAACCCAGCTACTTGAGATACATCAACTTTTAAAATTTCATCTAAATTGTCATTAGTCCCTCCAAACATAAAAGAATAGTTGGCATAAGATGCTTTTGAAGCTATTCCAAATTTCTCTTCCAATTTTTCAACAGTGGTAGTCTGTGGATTCGTATTAGGCATTTCAATAAAAGAAGTAATTCCTCCTGCAATAGCTGCCTTAGATTCCGTTTCTATGGAGCCTTTATGGGTTAATCCCGGCTCTCTAAAATGCACCTGATCATCAATAACTCCTGGCATCAGGTATTTCCCTTCCGCATGAATCACATGTACATCTGAGGATTTTGCACTAATTGATTCGCTTATTTCCTTTATAAATTCTCCCTCTATTAATATATCTCCACTAAATATTGCGCCTTCATTGACAATATTTGCGTTCTTAATTAGTATTGTTTTTAACTTCATAATCCCTACTACTTTTTAAAAATACTCTTAATTTTCATTGAAATAACTCCAAATATAGCTTCAGAAATTATGCCAGAACTTAATTTCGATTCGCCTTTTGTTCTGTCAGTAAAAATAACTGGAACTTCAACAATATTAAAATTCTTTATATAAGCTTTAAATTTCATTTCAATTTGAAACGCATAACCAATAAATTTAATTTTATTTAAATCTAAAGTTTCTAAAACATGCCTTTTGTAACAAACAAATCCTGCTGTTGTATCATGAATTTTCATGCCCGTAATAATTCGCACATATATGGAGGCTATATAGGATATTAACACACGATTCATGGGCCAATTAACTACATTAACCCCCGTAATATATCTTGACCCAATGGCAACATCAGCCGATCCTTTATCACAACATTCATATAATTTAATCAGGTCTTTTGGGTCATGAGAAAAATCAGCATCCATTTCAAAAATATATTCATACCCTTTATTCAAAGCCCATTTAAAGCCATGAATATAGGCCGTTCCGAGTCCGGACTTTAGTTTTCTTTCTTCTAAAAATAATCTGTCCTGAAACTCATCTTGGAGTTCTTTAACCTTTAAGGCCGTTAAATCAGGAGAATTATCATCAACTATAAGAATATGAACTAAATCTGACTCAGAAAATACAGCTCTAATAATTGCTTCTATATTTTCAATTTCATTATACGTTGGTATTATTACTAAAGCATTTTTCATGAAAACCCTGCGTATGTTTTAATGTTTTTATCTTAAATATCCTTTAAAAACATTAAAAGCAAATAATTTTCAGCAAATGTACATTATTTAGAAGATACTTTTTTTTAAATAATACTAATAATTAGAAGCAGATATTATAATTTATAATAATTTTATGGCATGCTACGAAACGTGCCTACATATGAATTATTTACTATTCTTATAGTTGTAAGTTTATTGTTTATAACCCTAGCAAAAGCGTTTTATCCCAAACGATTCAATGATTTTGTTTCTGTTATAGGAAGCTCAAAATACCTTAAAATTTATCTAAGAGAGCAAAAATTCTTCGATAAATTTGACGCCCTATTATTTGTGAATTTAATCCTATCTGTAGCCATTTTTAGTTATATATGCTTTCATTATGATAATGCCGTATTAAACCCATCAAATGATGATTTATTGAAGCTAATCATAGGAATCGGGATTTTTGTTCTGATAAAAGTTCTTTTAGAGCGATTGATTGGAAGCCTTTTTGAAATAGATAAATTAATTGATGAATATCTTTTTCAAAAAATAAGTTATAAGAATTTTTTAGGTCTCTTATTGTTTCCAATAAATTTATTTCTAATCTACAGCTTTAAACCAAACCTGACTATTATATACATTCTTATAATAATTCTTTTAATTATAAACGTTTTAGGCTTAATTACTACAATTAAAACAAATCAAAGTTTAATAAAACAAAACTTATTTTATTTTATTTTGTATCTTTGCACACTTGAAATTGCTCCATATATTATAATATATAAGGTGTTTATTTCATAATTAAAGACCTAATTATTTGTGCCCTATGAAAGTGAAAACAATTCTAGTATCACAGCCAGAACCTAAAATAGAAAATTCTCCTTATTTTGATCTTCAAGAGAAACAAAAGGTGAAAATTGACTTCAGACCCTTTATTCATGTTGAAGGTGTATCAGCTAAAGATATTAGGCTACAAAAAGTTGATTTAAATAACTACACAGCTATTATTTTAACCAGCAGAAATTCTGTTGATCATTATTTTAGAGTTGCAGAAGAAATGCGCTTTAAGGTGCCTGATACTATGAAATATTTTTGCCAGTCAGAAGCAGTTGCTTTTTATTTGCAAAAATACGTTGTTTACAGAAAACGAAAAATTTATGTTGGGAAACGTTCATTTTCAGAGCTTTCTCCTTTAATTAAAAAATACAAGGACGAAAAATTTCTGTTACCAAATACAGATAAGGTAAAATCAGAAGTTTCAGAGACTATGAACGCTTTAGGAGTTAACTGGAAACTGGCTACATTTTATAAAACTGTGATTAGTGATCTTTCAGATTTGGCGGATGTATACTATGATGTGCTTGTATTTTTCAGTCCGTCCGGTATAGATTCATTATTCCATAATTTTCCAGATTTCAAGCAAAATAATACGCGCATAGCAGTGTTTGGAGATACCACTATTAAAGCCGTTGAAGAAAAAGGGTTACGAGTTGATATTGCAGCACCTACCAAAGAAACCCCTTCAATGACTATGGCTTTAGAAAAGTATATTGATAAAGTTAATAAAGCAAAATAACTGAACTTATATAAAATTAAAAGAGCGACTTAAACAAGTCGCTCTTTTTTTATTCCTAGAAGGCGTATCGTTGCGGACCGCCTCGACGTATTTCTTCACTGGCAAAAGCTTCATATTTCTTAAAGTTTTCTCTAAAGGCATTTGTTAATTTAAATGCTGTTTTATAATACGCTTCATCATTGTTCCAGGTGGCTCTAGGACTTAAAACACTTGTAGGAACCCCCGGACATTCTCTTGGTTGAGCTACTCCAAACACAGAATGAATATGATAATTGTCGTATGTATACAAACCTAAATCACCATTCAAAACAGCATTAATCATAGCACGTGTATATTTTAATTTCATTCTGGTACCAACGCCATAAGGACCTCCGGTCCATCCTGTATTTACCAACCATACATTAACACCAGCTTCTTTCATTTTTTTACTTAACATTTCAGCATATTTAGCTGGATGTAATGGCATAAAAGGTGCCCCAAAACAAGCCGAAAAGGAGGGTTGAGGCTCTATTACACCTGCTTCTGTACCAGCAACTTTTGCCGTATATCCAGAAATAAAGTGATAAGCAGCCTGACTCGGTGTTAACTTAGATATTGGAGGCAAAACTCCAAAAGCATCTGCTGTTAAGAAGAAAATGTTTTTAGGGTTTCTGCCTATAGAGGGGACTTGAATATTTTCAATATGGCTTAAAGGATAACTTACTCTAGTGTTTTGTGTAATAGAGGCATCTTCAAAAGCGACATGCCCATTTTTATCTAAAACAACATTTTCTAAAATAGCTCCTGGTCTTATTGCTGCAAAGATTTCAGGCTCATTTTCAGCAGAAAGATTAATTACTTTAGCATAACAACCTCCTTCAAAATTGAAAATAGTATTTTCTTTTGTCCATCCATGCTCATCATCTCCAATCAAACTTCTATTTGGATCGGTTGAAAGTGTTGTTTTTCCGGTTCCAGAAAGGCCAAAGAAAATAGCGGTATCACCATCTTTACCAACATTAGCACTACAGTGCATGGGTAAGGTGTTTTTGAAAACAGGTAATATAAAATTTAATGCTGAAAAAATACCCTTTTTAATTTCTCCGGTATAACCAGTTCCTCCTATAAGCGCAATTTTTCTAGTGAAATCTAAAATCGCAAAATTATGTTGACGTGTTCCGTCTTCAGCAGGATCTGCCATAAAGCCAGGTGCATTTACAACAAGCCATTCCGGATCAAACCCTTTTAACTCTTCTTCTGTTGGCCTCAGAAACATATTGTAAGCAAATTGATTACTCCAGGAATATTCATTAATTACCCTAATATTAAGCTTATAATTTAGGTCTGAACAGGCATAACAATCTCTAACAAAAAGTTCTTTGTTTGAAAGATAGTTAACTACTTTGTTATATAATTTTTCAAATTTATCCGGAGCAAAGGGAATATTAATATTTCCCCACCAAACTTTATCATTGGTAATATTATCTTGAACAATAAAACGGTCTTGTGGCGAACGTCCTGTAAACTCGCCCGTATGAACTGCTAATGCTCCAGAGGAAGCCTCAACACCTTGCCCTTTTTCAATAGCAATATCATGTAATTCTTTAGCTGAAAGTTGATACTTTACTTTCGCGTTTTTTATACCATAATTTTCTAACTCAATCGTTTTCGTAATTTGGCTCTGCTTCATCATATATTTTGCTAAAAATGATTATTCAGCAAAATTAAAACAATATTTTAATGTAATCACAAAAAATGCTTAATTATCACCCTTTATTTTTATGAAATTCACAAACAATAAAATCCAGGAGAGGATGAGACATAAACCACCTATTGGAGTTACAAATGCAATGCTTTTAAAATCAAAATTTGTTAATAAATTAGTTGCCAAACCATAAATAGATCCAGAAAATAATAACAACCCAATCATGACCAAATAGAATATTTGCTTTTTTGCTTTAATTGAAACAAAAGTTGTACTTCCTATAAAAAGCAGAAATAGTGCATGATACATTTGATATCTCACACCAGTTTCAAAGGTTTGAACAGATTCCGGAGTAATTAATTCTTTCAAACCATGGGCTGCAAAGGCCCCTAAAACAATTCCTGTCATACCTAATAAAACTCCTGAAATTAATATTGTTTTGTTCATATTTATAGTTGATTTGAGTTTATAAAACCTTTTGTATTTATTACATTAGTCTTCACAAAATTACTCAACAAAATTCATTATGCGAAAGATTTTGGTTATTGGTTCAGGAAAATCAACTTCCTATTTAATAAAATATCTTCTAGACAAATCAGAGACTGAAAAGCTGTTTATAACGATTGGAGATATCAATATTAAACATGCCAATCATCTAATTAAAAATCATAAAAATACAAAAGCTATTGTATTAGATGTTTTTGATGCCTATTCACGAACGGAAGCCATAAAAGATGCTGATATAATTATTTCGATGTTGCCAGCACGTTTTCATATTGATGTTGCTAAGGATTGTATTTTGTTTGGGAAAAATATGGTCACCGCCTCCTATATAAGTCCTGAAATGGAAGCTTTGAACCAAGAGGTTATAGACAAAGGGCTCATTTTTATGAATGAAATTGGCGTTGATCCTGGAATTGACCATATGAGCGCCATGCAAGTGATAGACCGCATTAGGGCTAAAGGCGGAAAAATGATTTTATTTGAATCGTTTACCGGCGGATTAGTTGCTCCTGAAAGCGACAATAATCTTTGGAATTATAAATTTACCTGGAACCCAAGAAATGTAGTGGTTGCTGGGCAAGGAGGCGCTGCAAAATTTTTGCAGGAAGGTACTTTTAAATACATCCCTTATCACAGGTTATTTCGAAGAACTGAATTTTTAGAAATTGACGGATTTGGAAGATTTGAAGTCTATGCCAATAGGGACTCTTTAAAATACCAAAGTGTTTATGGCTTAGATACCATAAAAACCTTATATCGTGGAACCATGCGACGTGTTGGTTTTAGCCGAGCCTGGAATATGTTTGTTACACTTGGTATGACGGATGACAGTTATATTATAGACGACAGTGAAAACATGAGTTACAGAGATTTTGTAAATGCCTTTTTGCCTTACAGTCCGTCTGATTCGGTAGAATTAAAATTCAGGCATGCACTAAAAATTGACCAAGACGATATCGTTTGGGATAAATTATTAGAACTTGATCTTTTTAATCCTAAAAAAATGGTGGAACTTAAAAAAGCAACTCCTGCTCAAATACTCCAAAAAATATTAATGGATAGCTGGACACTTGCTGAAGATGACAAAGATATGCTTGTCATGTACCATAAATTTGGTTATGAACTAAATGGCAAAAAGCATCAAATAGATGCTACCATGGTCACACTTGGAGAAGATCAAACATATACGGCTATGGCTAAAACGGTAGGCTTACCGGTTGCTATAGCGACTCTTGCCATTTTAAATGAAAAAATTAAAACACCGGGAGTTCAAATACCAATCAATAAAGAAGTCTATGAACCTATTTTAAAAGAGTTAAGCAACTTTGGTATTACTTTCAAAGAAAAAGAAGTTCCATACTTAGGCTATAATCCATTAAATATATAAATTTTGACGTTTCCATGCCCTGCATGGTCTGGCTATTCACTATATCTTTTTATAGTGTCAAATACATTTTTGAATTATAAAAAGGATATCGCTGTTATACTTAACGTATATTATAGTTTCAATTTAATATCATATAGCTATATTTATATTTTAAATTGTAAGACATATGAAGACTACAAACCAAACTCTAGAAATAGATGGTATAGATAAAAAGATCCTCAGAGCTCTTATGGAGGATGCCAGAACCCCTATTCTTGAAATTGCTCGTCATGTTGGTATTTCTGGAGCGGCCATTCATCAGCGCCTAAGAAAGCTTGAAAAATCAGGTTTGATTTCCGGATCAAAATTTATAGTCAATCCAAAAATATTAGGTTATACAACTATGGCATTTATTGGTATTTATTTAGATAAAGCAATGAGTAATCCTGAAGCCGTAAAGCAATTGAAAAAAATACCTGAAGTTCTGGAATGTCACTACACTACGGGCAACTGGAGTGTGTTTATAAAAATACTTTGTAAAGATAATGCCCATCTAATGCACTTACTCAATAAAGAAATTCAATCAATTTCTGGTGTTTCCAGAACAGAAACCTTTATCTCTTTAGATCAACAAATTGACAGGCAGATAAGTATCTAACAAAAAATCACGCTACTGCGTGATTTTTTGTTATAAAATGTGTTGTGAATTACATTTTCATTAACCAAGAACGCATATCAACCTCTTTTTTAATGATATCTCTTAAATCTTCAATTTTAACGCGTTCCTGAAGCATCGTATCTCTGTGACGAATGGTTACTGTATTATCTTCAAGGGTGTCATGATCTACAGTAATACAGAAAGGCGTTCCATTGGCATCTTGTCTTCTGTAGCGTCTTCCTACAGCATCCTTTTCATCATAAACCACATTAAAATCCCATTTTAAATCGTCTATAATTTGTTGTGCTATTTCTGGCAGACCATCCTTTTTAACTAATGGAAATACAGCAGCTTTCAATGGCGCTAAAACACTTGGTAAAGCTAAAACCGTTCTTGTACTGCCATCTTCAAGAGTTTCTTCCTTCAAAGAATTTGAAAATACCGCTAAAAACATTCTATCTAATCCAATAGAGGTTTCTACAACATACGGCACGTAGCTTGAATTCTCCTCATGATCAAAATATTGTAATTTCTTGCCTGAAAATTTTTCATGCTGACTTAAATCAAAATCAGTACGAGAATGTATCCCTTCTAATTCTTTAAATCCGAATGGAAATTTAAATTCAATATCAGCCGCCGCATCTGCGTAATGCGCCAATTTTTCATGGTCATGAAAACGATAATTTTCTGCACCCAAGCCTAATGACAAATGCCATTTAAGTCTGGTTTGCTTCCATTGCTCATACCATTCTTTTTGTGTCCCAGGTTTTATAAAATACTGCATTTCCATTTGTTCAAACTCACGCATTCTAAAAATGAATTGTCTGGCAACAATTTCATTTCTAAAAGCCTTTCCTGTTTGCGCAATCCCAAAAGGAATTTTCAAACGGCTTGTTTTTTGAACATTTAAAAAGTTAACAAAAATACCCTGAGCAGTTTCTGGACGTAAATATAAATCCATCGCATTTTCAGCAGATGCACCCAACTTAGTGCCAAACATCAGGTTGAATTGTTTAACGTCCGTCCAGTTTCTTGATCCAGTTAAAGGATCTGCAATTTCCAATTCCTCAATAAGTGCCTTTACATCTGTCAAATCTTCATTTTCTAAAGATCTAGCCATTCTTGTAAGAGTGGTATTTATTTTTTCCTGATATTCAACAACTCGTGTATTGGTAGCTAAAAACTGTGCTTTATCAAAACTATCTCCAAATCTCTTCGCTGCCTTTTCAACTTCCTTTTCAATTTTAGCCTCAATTTTAGCACAATAGTCTTCAATTAATACATCGGCTCTATATCTTTTTTTTGAGTCTTTATTGTCAATTAATGGATCATTAAACGCATCGACATGCCCTGATGCTTTCCAAGTAGTTGGGTGCATAAAAATAGCGGCATCAATTCCCACAATATTCTCATTCATTTGCACCATGGCTTTCCACCAGTACTCGCGAATATTTTTCTTTAATTCGGCTCCATTTTGTCCATAATCATACACGGCACTTAAACCATCATATATCTCACTACTTTGAAACACATATCCATACTCCTTAGCATGTGATATTACTTTCTTAAATTGATCGTCTTGATTTGTCATGCTGCAAAAATAAAAAAGCGATTCAAACAAATGGAATTGTTTGTCAAAAATTATGTGCCAGATTCATATAATTTTTAGTTAAGTTTACATAAGACCCTATTTGTTTTAAAATGTTTAAAGCGATTTTAGATTTATTCTTCCCAAAAGTATGCCATGCCTGTCATGAAATATTAAATGATCATGAACAAGACATCTGTACCAATTGCAGAAATGCTTTGCCCGTAACCAATTTTCATTTCAATCACGATGACAATGTTTTAAAAATGTTTTATGCGAGAGTAAAAGTGGAAAATGGCACGGCATTATTCCGTTTTGAAAAAAAAGGCCTGGTACAACAACTTATTCATAACTTAAAATATAGAGGGCAAGAATCTATTGGTGCTTTTTTAGGCGATTGGCTGGGTGGGGAGCTGAAAACTGTTAAAGAATATTCAGAAATTGATATAGTGATCCCGGTACCTCTTCATAAAAATAAACTTAAAAAAAGAGGTTATAATCAAGTGGCTAAATTTGCACAGCACATTGCCATTGCCTTAAACGTACAATATGTTGACAATGCCCTTTTAAAAGTCACTAATACAGATTCTCAGGTCCTTAAAAGCCGCTTTGCCCGCTGGACCAATAATGAGGAACTTTTTACGCTTCAAAACAAAAACGCTATTGCCAATAAACATATCCTTTTGGTTGATGACTTAATTACTACTGGTGCCACCATGGAAGCCTGTATTAATATTTTAAATCAAGCTGAAAATATAAAAATAAGTGTGGCTTGCATGGCAATTGCATAGTGAGTATGTCGTTATTTCTGCAAAATTATGTAGGTTTGCTTAAATTTAATTTTGGTAATGAATAAAACGCTTTCAAATTTTATTTTTGTACTCTTTATTGCTTTGGTTTTTATTAATTGTGCCAATAGAGGGACCCCGCAAGGTGGCGAAAAAGACACAACACCTCCTAGTATTGTTAAGTCAGAACCAGAAAATTTTAATACTAATTTTAATCAGAAAGAAATAAGAATCTATTTTGATGAATATATAAAAATTAAAGATATTCAAAAACAACTGATTATTTCACCACCAATGAAAACACAACCTGAAATTACCCCTTTAGGTAATGCCAGTAAATTTATATCAATAAAAATACTTGATACCCTTCAACCCAATACCACCTATGCTTTTAACTTTGGGAATAGCATTTCAGACAATAATGAGGATAACCCTTTCCCCTATTACAGATACGTTTTTTCGACGGGTGATTATATAGATTCCCTAAGCGTAAACGGACAAATATTTGATGCCATAAACAGAAAACCAGACACTTTTGTTTCTGTAGGATTATATGAGGTAGACTCCACATTTAATGACTCCATCATTTACAAAGAAAATCCAAAATACATTACTAACACATTAGATAGTGTCACTACTTTTTCTATTGAAAATATTAAGGCAGGGACCTATATGCTCTATGCTTTAAAAGACGGTAATGGCGATAATAAATTTCAACAAAAAACCGATAAAATAGCTTTTTATAAACAATTTGTTACAGTTCCTTCAGATTCTTTATATGATTTAAAGTTATTTAGTGAAGATTTAGACTTTAAGTCTGTCAGACCACTATTAATGGCTGGAGAAAAAATTGTATTTGGTTATGAAGGTGATTACAAAAACATGAAGATTAATTTACTTTCAGAAGTTCCTGAGAATTTTCAATCCAGAATCACCAAAGACATCAAAACAGATTCGCTTTATTATTGGTATACTCCAAAACTAGAATTGGATTCATTAGTTTTTAAAGTAACAAATCTTAAATATGAAAAAGATTACACTGTAAAATTACGGGACATGAAGCGTGATTCTTTAACGATCAATGCCATTACTGTAGGATCGATTGGTTTTGATGAGGATTTTAAAATTAACGCAAGCATTCCCTTTAAATCATTTGACGCTTCAAAAATGGCTATTATGGATAAGGATTCTACTCTGATAGATTTCACGGCTTCTTTTGATACTATAAATAACAATTACGTTTATAATTTTAAAAAGACGGCGGAAAATATTTATAAAATTCAAATTTTACCCGAAGGATTTACTGATTTGTTTGGCAACAGTAACGATACCTTAAATTATAATCTGAGAACTAAAAAAGAATCGGATTTTGGTTATGCTCGTTTTACCTTGATTAATGCTACTTACCCCATTATTTTACAATTAACAAATGATAAAGATGAAGTTAAATTTGAACAATATTCATCAAAATTCGAAGCCATTGATTTTTTAAATTTAGCTCCTGGCAAATATTTTATCAGAGTTATTTGGGACACCAACGGCAATAAAAAGTTTGACACTGGAAATTATTTAAATAAGATACAGCCTGAACGGGTTAGCCTTTTTAAAGAAATGGAGATTCGAGCAGATTGGGGGGAATCTGTAACTTTAGAATTTAAAGAAGAGTAAAGGCGTCTTTATCATTCAAAAATTTAAGTTTGTTTCTATAAAAATTAATGTGGTTTCTATCCAAAATTACCACTTCAATTTGTTCTCTGTTTGGCTTCATGGAGCTTATGGCATTTCCTAATACATCATAAACTGCACAATTACCGGAATAGTCATTTTGCCCTTCATCAATACCAATCCTATTTACTCCAACACAATAACACATATTCTCAATAGCTCTGGCCTTTAATAAGGCATCCCAGGCCAAAATTCTTGGTTTTGGCCAGTTGGCAACATACATTAAGACATCATAATCTTCAGTGTTTCTGGCCCAAACAGGGAAACGTAAATCATAGCATATTAAAGGACAGATTTTCCATCCTTTATAGTCAATAATTATTTTTTTATTACCTGAAGTATATATTTTGTGTTCTCCAGCTAAAGTAAAAGTATGCCTTTTATCGTAATAGTATATGCTTCCAGAAGGCTCCACAAAGAACAAGCGATTATAGAACTTTTTGTCTTCAGAAATAATTAAACTACCAACCACTGCCGCATTTGTTTGTAAGGCCATGTCTTTCATCCATTCAATGGTTTTACCATCCATATCTTCTGCTAACGCAGCTGCATTCATGGTGAATCCAGTCGAAAACATTTCAGGAAGCACAATAAGGTCTACCACCTCGGAAATAGTCTCAATTTTTTCTTTAAAGTTTTTTCGATTCTTCTTAGGGTTTTCCCAAACTAAATCAGATTGAATAAGGGCAATTTTAAGATGTTCTTGCATAATTAAATAGCGTTTAAAATATCGGCTGCTTCTTTTAAGGTGTCATTCTTTTTTGCAAAGCAAAATCGTAACACTTTATTATCTAAATTATTGCTGTTAAAAACGGATAATGGAATGGCTGCAATACCAGATTCAATGACTAATCCTTTAGCAAATGCCACATCATTTTCTGTAGTAATTTCTGAATAATCTAACACCTGAAAATAGGTTCCCTTTGAAGGTGTAAACTTAAATCTTGAGGGCTTAATAAGACTTAAAAACAAGTCTCTTTTTTCCTGATAAAATTGTGACAGTTCAAGATAATGGCTGGGTTCTTTAAGATATTCGGCCAATCCTTTTTGAACCGGATGATTCACACAAAACACGTTAAATTGATGTACTTTCCTGAATTCTTCAGTTAGCTCTTTTGGAGCACAGCAATAGCCTGTTTTCCAACCTGTGTTATGAAACGTTTTTCCAAAAGAAGCCACAACCAAGCTTCTTGATTTTAAATCAGGAAATAAACACGCACTTTGATGCTTTTCGTTATCAAAAATAATGTGTTCATACACCTCATCACTGAGCACTAAAATATTGGTCCCTTTGGTTAACTCTTGAAGCCTTAACATATCATTTTTAGAAAAAATACGTCCGCTGGGATTTTGCGGTGTATTTATAATAATCATTTTGGTGTGGGAGTTAATGTTTTGCTTTACTAATTCCCAATTGATAGAATACAGCGGCGCTTCCAGTTGTATTGCAATTGATTTTCCGCCATTTAATTCAACAAATGGCTCATAACAATCATAGGCCGGTTTAAAAATGATAACTTCATCATGAGAATTTACAAAAGCCGTAATAATGCATGAAATAGCTTGTGTTGCTCCTGCTGTAATAGTGATTTCTGTTTCTGGATGATAGGTTGATTGATATAAGGCATCATATTTCTTAGCAATTTCCTCGCGCAACTCAATAATTCCCGCCATAGGCGCATACTGATTGTAACCATCTTTCATCGCTTTATAAACTAAATCAATTAAATACTGATCGCTTTTGAAATTTGGAAATCCCTGAGATAAGTTTAAAGCTTTGTGCTGTGACGCTAAAGAACTCATCACAGTAAAAATATTAGTTCCAATTTGAGGTAATTTTGATTTGTGTTGCATACTTATAAAGATAGCAACTTATTAAGATAAATTATATTGGGAGCTACATAAATAATTTAAATAATATCCATCTTTTTTAATAAAAAAGAGGCATTCATATTTTTACAAACACCTTGTTTTAAAGTATAATCAAAATAAAGTTCATCCTTAATAATTTCAGCATCAAAAAAATAATTTTTCACCTCCATTAGCTCCTTTTCAATTTCACATAAACTTAAGTCATGTGTTGCGATAATTCCAGTCGCCCTCGAGGCTACTAATTTTTCAACAAATTTCTTAGAACCAATGGCTTTATCTGTACTGTTGGTTCCTTTTAAAATTTCATCTAATACAATAAAATAAGGCTCTTTCTTGAGAGCATCTACAATATATTTCAGACGTTTTAATTCTGAAAAGAAGTACGAACTGTCATCTGATAATGAATCATTAGTCCGCATACTCGTTATTAACTTGACAGGAAAATATTGACTGCTTTTTGCACAGACCGGTAAGCCCACATTTGCCATTACTATATGAAAAGAAACGGTTCTTAAAAAAGTACTTTTTCCAGCCATATTGGCACCTGTTACTATAAAAAATTGTTCGTTGTCAATTAATAAATCACTATCAACGCGCTTTGTTTTATTTAACAATGGGTGCCCTAATTGTGTGGCACTAATAATAGGTCCGTTTTTGATGATTTCCGGAAAAACAAACTCAGGATGATTAAAGGCAAAATTACCAAGAGAATTATAGGCATCAAAAAAGGAAACCACTTCAAACCAATCAGACACTTTATTACCATATTGTGAAATCCATTTTTCAACTTTGTAACTGTTTTTTAAATCCAGAAGGGATAACCCATTTCCAAAAATGGCTGAAATCAAGTTGTTTCTGTTATCTAGTGCATCTAAACTTTTTGAAAATTCTTTAAATATGATTGATGCCTTTTTACCATTTGATTTAATTTGATTCTGTTTTTCCTGCAGTTCCCTTGAAGAAAAGTTTTCATTTTCAATTTGCTTCAAAAGTGAGGCATATTGTCGAAAGGTTTCCTTTAGCTTATCACAATTTGAAGATAGTTCATTAATCTTTTTAAGATATATTCCAGTAACCGCCAATCCTACAAGCAACCAGTAACCAATCCAAGATTGATCAATAATATTAATTATAGTCAAGCCTAATATCACTAAAGAGATGATGCTAAAACTGACAGGCAACCATCTCATCATCCTAGGTAAAAAAGGTTTATGCTCCAACAACCAGGAGATGATATTTTGAGCAGAAGTCTCCACTGTAACAAGACTTGAAGTAGCGGCATAATGTTGACGCCATTTTGGTTTTGAACCTAGTTCTTTTATAGCCTCTTGTCTCAACTTAATATTAGATACATCATTCAACTTTAAAGAATCCGCCAGCTTTATGGTGCCTTCTGAAATGGTTGTTCTGTTTATATATTGAAAAAATGAACCATGACCAAACAAGTCAATATCTGTACTATAAAAGTGACTAGCGTCTTGAAATTCCAGTCCTTTATTTCTATGATGGAAACTACCTGAAAGAATGGTCATTTCCTCTTCATTAATTTTGACAAGTTCTTTATAAAACGCTCTTTCTTTCTTAACATTTGAATATTTAGACAGCAAATAGGTAAATAGTATAACTCCTATCAAACCAACTACAGCGGCTAACTGCCAATAATCAAACAATATATACATTGCAACCACAGTAGCTATAAACACCAATACTCTAAGGATACTTAAAAGCATTATTTGCTTACCCCTTTTTTGTCCTTCTTGCTGATAGGCTTCTAATTGTTTTATATAGTATGCTAAAGGCTCATTCATAAATTATTCTGATTGATAAATAAAGAAACAAAAAAGCCCTGAAACCATTCAGAGCTTTCTCCATAAAATTGATTGTTTTTTTAATCTCTTCCTCCAAAAACTTGAAGTGCCCAATATAAAAGGTTTGCTAAGGCACCAATGGCCGCCACCAAATAAGTTCTTGCAGCCCATTTAAGAGCATCTTCAGAACCCACATATTCATCAGGGCTTAACATGTTTTTATTTTTTAACCAGGCCAATGCACGGTTACTGGCATCATATTCAACCGGTAATGTTATAAAACTAAAAATAGTAGCAAAACCCATTAATAATACGCCTGCTGCGGCCACATACCAACCAAGGCCAAGACCAGCTGCACCACCAAGTACCAATCCACCAATGATCAACCATTGCGACATTCCTGAAGTGACACTCACTACTGGCACTAGAGCCGAACGCATTTCTAACCACTGGTATGCTTTGGCATGTTGCACGGCATGTCCACATTCATGTGCAGCCACTGCCGCAGAAGCCGCATTTCTTTGGTTATAAACAGATTCACTTAAGTTTACTGTTTTATTTTTCGGGTTGTAGTGGTCCGTTAATTGTCCTGGTGTAGAAATAACTTCCACATCATAAATACCATTGTCTGAAAGCATTTTTTCAGCAATTTCCTTTCCGCTCATGCCATTACGTAATTGCACTTTTGAATACTTTTCAAATTTACGTTTCAAGGTGCTACTTACTAACCAACTAACTAAAGCTATAGCACCAATTAATATATAATATCCTATCATTTTTTTTTGTCTTTAAAATTTAAATTAAATGTAGCAAAAATAACGCCACTTTTTAAAAGTGAAATTTTGTCAGTTTCTATTTATTATGGTATTTGATTTTGAAATATACTAATATAAATGAAGATACTAAAGTGATTGAATTTGCAAAAATCAATGAAGGACTTTCTTTTAAAAGCCCATAAACTAACCATGCTAAAATGCCAACAAAAAACATAGCCAGCATAGGTAAAGACAAGCCAGTAACATCTTTAGTTTTCCAGGTTTTATAAACCTGAGGTAAAAAGGCTGCTGTAGTTAAAAACGCTGCTACAAACCCTATGATTTCAATATAACTATCCAACAATATTTACAATTTTACCAGGTACAATAATTACTTTTTTAGGCGCACGGCCATGCAATTGTTCCTGTGTTTTCTCATGAGCCATCACCGCCGCTTCAATTTCCTGTGGCGATAAATCTAAAGACAGTTCTAAAGTAAAGCGCATTTTTCCATTGAAAGAAATAGGGTAATTTTTAGTGCTCTCTACCAGATAACTGGAATCAAATGTTGGAAATGGCGCTGTTGATATAGATTGCTTATGCCCTAATTGATTCCACAATTCTTCAGAAATATGGGGTGCATATGGGGATAGTAGAATTAATAAGGGCTCCAGAATGTCCTTACTCGTGCATTTTTGAGCGGTTAATTCATTTACAGCAATCATAAACGAAGACACCGAGGTGTTAAATGAGAAATTCTCAATATCTTCTTCTACTTTTTTAATGGTTTTATGAAGTGTTTTTAAACTGTCCTTACTTGGTTCAGCGTCATTCACATTCAATCCGTTTTCACCAACATAGAGTTTCCACATTTTTTTAAGGAAAGAATGCACACCGGTAATACCAGCGGTATTCCAAGGTTTGTATTGCTCTAAAGGTCCAAGGAACATCTCATACAAGCGTAAACTGTCGGCGCCATAATCCACACAAATCTGGTCTGGATTCACCACATTGTATTTGGATTTAGACATTTTTTCGACTTCGCGGTTTACTTTGAAAGTTCCATCTTCTTCAGTAATAAATTCAGCCTCTTTAAATTCTTCTCTCCAGTTTTTGAAAGCTTCAATATCTAATTCATCTGAGGCATTGACAAAAGAGACATCTGTATGAATTGCTTGAACATTTTTTCCTTCGATTAGCCCTTTTGATAAAAACTTATTTTCTCCATCAACTCTATAAACAAAAGCACTCGTACCCAAAATCATCCCTTGGTTAATCAGCTTTTTTGCAAATTCATCAAAAGGAACTAAACCTTTATCAAACATAAACTTTTGCCAGAAACGAGAGTATAATAAATGCCCTGTGGCATGCTCGCTACCGCCTATGTACAAGTCTACTTGTTGCCAATAGTTAATCGCTTCCTGTGAGAAGATCTCTTCGTCATTATGAGGATCCATATAGCGATTAAAATACTGCGAGCTTCCTGCCCAACCTGGCATAGTATTCAACTCCAAAGGGAATACCGTTTTATGATCCATCAAATCATTTGAAACCACTATATTCTTATCAGTATCCCAGGCCCAAACAGTGGCGTTTCCTAATGGCGGCTCACCTGTTTCAGTAGGTAAATATTTTTCAACTTCCGGTAAACGTATTGGCAAATACTTCACATCAATCATTTGTGGCATACCATTCACATAATACACAGGAAAAGGTTCCCCCCAATATCTTTGTCTTGAAAACACCGCATCACGCAAACGGTAATTAGTTTTTCCTTGTCCTTGGCCCAATTTTTCCAGTGCTTCAATGATTTTCTTAGTTGCTTCCTTATAATTTAGTCCGTTTAAGAAATCGCTGTTAGCAATGACGGTTTTGTCTTTATCAGCAAAGGCTTCTACTGTAATATCAGCCCCTTCAAATATATTAGGGATTGGGATATTAAAGTGCTTGGCAAAATCATAATCACGCTGATCACCACATGGTACTGACATCACGGCTCCAGTTCCATATCCAGCTAATACATAATCACCTATCCAAACCGGAATAGGTTGTTTTGTAAACGGATGCTCAACATAAGCCCCTGTAAAAGCGCCTGTAATGGTTTTTACATCAGCCATTCTATCACGTTCACTTCGTTTAGCCGTTGCTAATATATAAGCTTCCACCTCAGCTTTTTGTTCATGGGTTGTGATTTTCGAAACTAAATCGTGCTCAGGAGCCAAGGTCATAAAGCTCACTCCAAAAATAGTGTCAGGACGTGTTGTGAACACATCTATAACATGAGATTGCTTTGCTTCGCTCGCAATGACGTTGAAAGAGACCGATGCTCCAACGGATTTTCCAATCCAGTTACGCTGACTTTCTTTTAAAGAATCTGTCCAATCAATAGTATCTAATCCTTGAAGCAATCGTTCTGCATAGGCAGATATTCGCATACTCCATTGGGTCATTTTTTTACGGATCACCGGATGGCCTCCACGCTCTGAAACGCCATTGACAATTTCATCATTTGCTAAAACAGTTCCTAAGGCAGGGCACCAGTTCACTTCTGCTTCCGCTAAATAAGTGAGTCTATATTGTAATAAGATTTGTTGTTGTTTTACAGGATCAAAAGTCTTCCATTCTGATGCAGAAAATATTTGGATGTTATCATCGCATACGGCATTAACATTTGCATTCCCTTCAGATTCAAATATCTTGACTAATTCTATAATGTCTTCCGCTTTATTGGCATTATTATTATACCAAGAATTGAACAATTGAATAAAAATCCACTGTGTCCATTTATAATAACTAGGATCAGAAGTACGTACTTCTCTGCTCCAGTCAAATGAAAACCCAATCTGATCTAACTGACGCCTATAGGTTTTTATATTTTCTTCAGTGGTTAATGCCGGATGCTGCCCGGTTTGAATGGCATATTGTTCAGCAGGCAATCCAAAACTATCATAGCCTTGAGGATGCAATACATTAAAACCTTTATGGCGTTTGTAACGGGCATAAATATCAGAAGCAATATATCCCAGCGGATGTCCAACATGCAAACCAGCACCACTTGGATAAGGGAACATGTCTAATACATAATACTTTGGTTTATCTGAATAATTTACAGCTTTAAACGTTTCGTTTTCTGCCCAGTATTTTTGCCATTTGGCCTCAATCTCGTTGAAATGGTACTTCATTCTATAATATAACTATTAACGTCCTTGCAAACAAAGTGAAGCAATCCGTTATTTTTAAAAGATTACTACGTTGTTTCACTCCTCGTAATGACGGAATTTGAAGCGCAAAGTTACGTTTTAAAAAGAAAAAACTAAAAGCAATTTCAATTACTTCAAGGTATTTTTTATAATTGTATCTTTATTGTACTTTATAATTAAATTCTTATGAATGAAGAAATTGGCTTAGTTCTATCTGGCGGTGGTGTTCGGGCAATTGCACATATTGGTTTAATAAAAGTTTTATTAGAAAATGGAATTGTCCCAACTCAGGTTTCTGGAACTAGTGCCGGGGCATTAGTTTGTGCTTTATATGCTGCTGGATATAACACAGATGAAATGATTCAGTTTTTTAAGCAAACGCCCATTTTAGATTTTTCATTATACGCCCTCAATAAACCTGGAATTTTAGATAGTGGTAAGTACGAAAAATTCTTTAAAACCTTTTTTTCTGAAAATTCATTTGAAAAATTAAAATACCCATTAACAACAACAGCAACCAATTTGTTGTCTGGCAGATTAGAATATTTCAGTAAAGGCGAATTGATCAAACCCTTAATCGCCTCTTGTGCTTTACCGCCCTTATTTTCTCCATTGAAAATTAATGATAAGCTATATTCTGATGGTGGTATTTTAAATAATTTCCCAGTAGAACCGCTAAAAAAACAAAAAATCCCTAAAATAATTGGCAGTTTTGTAAATCCGATAACTCCTATTAAAGAATCAGAAATTAACACCTCCTTAAAATTAGTTTATCGGGTATATCATCTTGGTTTAGAAATGAATAACATCAAGAAATTTAAATTATGTAATTATGTTTTTGAACCAAAAGCCATTGATAAAATTGGCACCTTAGAAACTAAAGGTATTGATACTGCTTTTGAAATTGGGTACAATCAAGCCAAAAAAGAAATAAAGGAAATTCTCATTTCTTTAGAAAAATGAAAAAATCAATTTAAAATTTCTACTTTCGCATTCATATAGATTTTTTTTGAAAAATAACATATTTAAAGCACATCTTGCCTTATTAGGCGCCAACCTCATTTATGGTGCTAATTTTATGATTGCCAAAGGCATCATGCCTAATAAAATTGGCCCTTCTGCTTTAGTTGTTTTTAGGCTTATTGGCGCTGGTCTTTTATTCTGGATTATTAAACGATTTGTAAAAGAATCCATTGATAAAAAGGATTATCCCATGATTATACTTTGTGCCATACTTGGTGCTGCAGTCAATATGCTTCTGTTTTTTCACGGGTTAAGTTTAACCTCTCCTATTGATGCCTCCATTATTAGTACTTCCATTCCTGTAATGGTATTAATTTTTAGCGCTTTTATTTTAAAAGAAAAAATTACTAGTTATAAATTATTAGGCATCGCTATTGGTGGTCTTGGCGCCTTTTTATTGGTTTGGTATGGTAATAAAACTGAAGGTACCAGTTCGTTATTAGGTAATGTACTAGTATTTATAAACACCTGTTCTTATGCGCTTTATCTTGTTTTAATAAAACCGTTAATGATGAAATACAACCCAATTACCATCATTAGCTGGGTGTTCTTATTAGGGTTTATTTTTGTATTACCATTTGGGATTAAAGATGTGATACGTACCAACTATGAAGCATTTACTTTACAAACCTATTTAAGTATTGGATTTGTGGTTATTGGGACCACTTTTTTAACCTACCTTTTTAATATTTACGCCTTGCAGCATGTGGCACCATCTATTGCCGGAAGTTACGTATATCTTCAACCGGCTATCAGTTTTGTGCTTGTTTTAATTTCGGCGTTACTATTAGGTTATGACACCTATAAAGCGGACATTAATTTTGTAAAAATAATCAGCTGTTTACTCGTTGTTTCTGGTGTATATCTGGTAAGCAAAAAGCAAAACCCCTAACTCCTGGCTTTTATTTCCTGTGGCAACAAGCAATGGTAAATAAAGGCATTTGTTGGCGTTTCTATTCCTAACAGTATACCCTGATTAACTATATATCCATTAAAATTTTCAAGCTCGCTAGGTTTGCCTTCCATCATGTCTCTCTGCATAGAGGCCGTTGTATTATAGTCTAGACTATCAATAACTTTGACAATCATATCCACGTCCTTTGTTGTCAATCCAATGCCTTTTGCATTGGCAATACTGACCATCTCATTCGCGGTATCAAAAATGATTTTTCTAATCCCTTCCTGCGCTCTCATAACACCAAAAACAGCTCTTGTAATGGCTCCAATACCACTAATGGTTCCAATAAATAAAAATTTTTTCCAAATATCGAGGTGAATATCTTCAGACCAGGTGTTTTTAAACTTAGCCTTATCAAACACCTTTTTAAGCTGTCTTACTCGCTCGGTTTTTTTATTATCATATTCCCCAAAAACAATTTCCGGTTCAAACGTAAAATGATTGATTACGCCTGGAGATTCTATCTTACTCACAATTTTACATAAACCTGCCAAAACATTGTTCTTTGGTAACACTGACAATAATTTATCGGCATTATCAGCGCCATTTTGAAGCGGTAAAACCATAGTGTTTTCATTAATGACCAATTTTAATTGTTCTGCAATTTCTAAAACCTGCCAAGATTTAACCCCAAGAAGAACTAAATCCGGATTTTTAATATCATTTATGTTATCAGTGGCATTTGTCTGTACTGTGAAGTCTCCCAAAATACTTTTCACCTGTAAACCCTTTTCTTTTATAGCTTCCAAGTGTTTTCCGCGCGCCATAAAAGTAACCTCAAAACCCGCCTTTGCTAATTTTCCGCCAAAATAACCGCCAACACCACCAGCACCAATTACAACAATGTTCATATGTTTTAGTTTATATAAATACAGATTAAATATACTTTATTATTTTTACATCATTAATCCATTTTTATGAGTGCATCTTTTGAAAATCTGCAAAAACGTCGTCTTATTTCCTCCTACTTTTCTGTGGTACTAAGTATTGCTTTGGTTTTGTTTTTATTAGGCTTATTAGGCATGCTGGTACTGAATGCTAAAAAAGTGTCTGATCATTTTAAAGAACAAGTGGTTTTAACCATCTATCTGAAGGACACGGCCAAGGAGGTTGAAATTAAACAGCTGGAAAAAAGTTTAGCCATGGCAGACTATGTTAAAACCACTGAATATGTTTCAAAGGAACAAGCGGCTGATTTTATGAAGGAAGAAAATGGTGAAGATTTCATGGATTTTGTTGGGTATAACCCCTTACAAAATTCTATTGACGTGCATTTGAAAGCAGACTTTGTAACCTCTGATCAATTGGGAAAAATTTCTGAAGACGCCTTAAGTAAAAACTTTGTTGATGAAGTAACTTATGATAACGACTTAGTTACTTTAATGAATAACAATGTTAAGAAAATAAGTTTCTGGGTATTGGTTATTAGTGGCATTTTCACTTTAATCGCGGTTTTACTTATCAATAGTTCAATAAGACTGGCTGTTTACTCCAAAAGGTTTACTATTAAAACCATGCAAATGGTAGGAGCTACTAAGCAATTTATAAGAAGACCCTTTGTTTGGAAAAGTGTCCGTTTAGGAATCATTGGGGGTGTTTTAGCCCTTTTTGGCATGGCAATTGTTTTATTTTATCTGAACAAAACATTCCCAGAGCTTGAATTATTAAGTAATCCTATTCTTGTTGCTCTCTTATTCATTTTTGTATTTACTCTTGGTATCATTATAACTTGGATAAGCACGCATATTGCAACACAACGCTTTTTAAATTTAAAAACAGACCAGTTATATTATTAAATTTGCATTTTATTAACTTTATTTTTTAAATAAATCGGTTACTTTGCATGTATTATCTTAAATGATAATTCTACATATTATGGGAGAAAAAAAACGTAAAGAAGTTTCAGAGAGCGTATTTATCTTTGGAAAGAAAAACTATAAGTTTATGTTTATAGGGATTGCTTGTATTGCCCTTGGTTTTATTTTAATGTCTGGCGGTGGAAGTGATGACCCTAATGTTTTTAACCCTGAAATTTTCAATTTCCGTAGAATTCGTTTAGCTCCTATGTTAGTGCTTATTGGTTTTGGGATTCAGATTTATGCAATTTTATTGAATCCTGACAAGAAGTAATGGACAACATTGATGCTATTATTTTGTCCATTATTGAAGGTATTACAGAATACCTTCCAATTTCTTCTACAGGGCACATGATAATAGCCTCATCACTCATGAAAATTGCGGGTGATGATTTTACCAAACTTTTCACGATAGTCATTCAATTAGGCGCCATTTTATCCGTGCTTGTCCTGTATTGGAAACGCTTTTTTCAAAGTTTAGATTTTTATTTTAAACTTTTAGTGGCTTTTATTCCTGCTGTTATTTTTGGATTATTATTAAATAATGTTATTGATGAGTTATTAGAAAGCCCGCTGGTAGTTGCGATAACCTTAGTATTAGGTGGATTTATATTATTGAAAGTTGATGATTGGTTTAAATCAAATGAAGTGTATGATAAAGCTCATCCGGAAGCCCACACTAAAATAAGCTACAGTACGGCATTAAAAATTGGTTTATTCCAATGTTTAGCCATGGTGCCCGGAACTTCACGCAGTGGGGCCAGCATTATTGGTGGCATGACTCAAAAACTAAATAGAAAAACCGCCGCAGAATTTTCGTTTTTTCTTGCAGTGCCTACTATGTTTGGAGCAACAGCTAAAAAATTATTTGACTACTATCAAGCAGGTTTTGAGTTAAGTAGTGATCAAATATATTATTTAATTATCGGCAATGTAGTCGCCTTTATAGTCGCTTTAATCGCCATCAAATCTTTCATTGATTATTTAAGTAAGAGAGGCTTTAAAATTTTTGGGTATTACCGTATTATTTTGGGCGTTGGTTTATTACTTATTCATTATTTTATTTATCCCTTAACAATCGTTTAATGTTAACCTCTGAAGATTATTTATCAGGTCAAGTACTCTTAATTGACAAACCCTTGCATTGGACATCATTTCAGGTAGTCAATAAGTTGCGTTACGAATTAAAAAAGACCTTTAATCTCAAAAAAATAAAGGTTGGACATGCTGGTACTTTAGACCCTTTGGCTACAGGCTTATTGGTTATTTGTACTGGCAAAATGACCAAACAAATTGACTCATTTCAAGGGCAAATTAAAGAATACACAGGCACATTAGTCTTAGGAAGCACGACCCCTTCATTTGATCTAGAAACTGAAATAAATGAAACCTTTTCAACCAGTCATATCACTGAAGATTTAATACAACAAACCACCAAACAATTTATTGGAAAAATTGAACAGGTTCCTCCTGTTTTTTCGGCATTAAAACAAGATGGCAAAAGATTGTATCAATTCGCCAGAGCAGGCGAAGAAGTTGAAATTAAGTCTAGAAACGTAAGCATTCAAGCGTTTGAAATCACTAAAATTGATGAGTTAAGGGTTGATTTTAGAATTGTTTGTAGTAAAGGCACCTATATTCGCTCAATAGCAAATGACTTTGGAAAAGCGCTGCAATCCGGGGCTCACCTTTCTGCATTAAGGCGCACAAAAATTGGTGATTTTAATGTAAATACTGCGGAAAGTGTAGATGATTTTATAAAAAACTTACCTAGGAATAATTTTTAACAATGGTGTTTTATAATCCTATGTCTATGAAACCAACCAAAATCCTAATTCTTTACCTGTTTTTTGCTTCTCACTATTTCTATTCACAAACAGATCCACAAAAGACCCGGGGGTGTATTTTATAAATTTTCATTAGCTACGCCTCTAGCAATAAATGAAGATTATATCGCTTTTGATGATAGCGATGAGACCCTTATTAACCCGAGTGCCCTTTTCGTTAACAATACTGTCGGTTATCAATTTGACAAACGCACCTTATTAGGCTTAAACTTTGAATACAATTGGCATTCACAGCAAGGGCTCCATTTTTTCCAGCCTATTTAAGTTTTCAATATAGTTTAAATAAGAATATTGAAAATACAGCCTTCTTTGCAAGATGTGGATATGGTACCCTATTAGGTATTTCAAATGATTTTGAAAAAGGAAACATATACAAGTTTGGTCTTGGTGGTCAGTTTTTTTCATAGAATAGTAATTCCTTCTTATTAGGTTAGATTTTAACCGAAAGCGCTTTGGCAATAAAACACTTGAAGGGCTATCAAGTATTTCAATTTTTCAAGAATTTATGGTATTTTAAACTTTTTATCTTAATTTGGCGTATATATAGTAATATTCGTTAAAATTATACTATTTGTATTTTAGTAATCAACAAAAAGCCGTATTAATTACTTTCCTGCTTTCAGGAACAGTGGTGCTTTCTGTTTTTAATTTAAACATCAAAAAACAAAACGAATTAGTTTCGGAAAGCTACTATGAAATGGAGCCTGAAAAAGAACTGACTGAAGAAGAAATGAAAGTTCTTGAAGCTTTAGAAAATTTGAATAACGAGAAAGCTGAAACCAATAAGGCCTATAACGAAACAGTAAAAGAAAAGTCCTTTTCTGAAGCTTATAAACCAATAGCTCCCCCTGAAGACTATGTGAAGCCTGAGTTTAATAAAAACGAAGAGACAAACGAACCCTCAAAGAGTAGTACTGATGAAATCTCTGATTTGAATCATGAAGAAATTTCTTCTTTCTCAAAAGTGAACGACATTTTAAATAAAACTACCAAAAAAAAGGAGGCTCCAAAAAGCACTAACAGAAAAAGTACCATTAGATATTCTTTAGTAGACAGAACTGATGAGTATTTACCTATCCCCATTTATCTATGTGAAGATGGCGGTAAAATTGTTATCAATATCACGGTAGATGATAATGGAAATGTTATTGATACTTATGTCAATAATTCATCAAATTCAGACAATCAATGTTTAATTGATAGCGCTTTGGAATATGCCAAAAAAGCCAAATTTAATGTCAGTCCGGGAAAAAAAACACAATTAGGTTCTATTACTTTTAATTTTGTTGGCAAATACTAGGTTCTAATTGACAAAACATTTCGGTGATATCATTTACAATATTTTCTCCTTTATTTTTATTGTACCAATGCTGTAACCCTTCCTTAAATTCTGGAGTAATAACACCATGCTTTGCTTTATAATCTAGCACCATTTGAGTTGCTTCACTAGGTCGTGGGCCATAAGCATTTATAACTTCTCCTGTTTCATTATCTATCATAATTAATTTAGGCACTGCTCTAGCTCCGTTGGTTAAAAACATATCCATTAATTCCAAATTATCATCTCTCAGTACCACTCTAAAATTAATATTAATGTATTCTGCTAATTTATATAAAACCGGAACAATATGAGCAGCATCTCCGCACCAGCTCTCAGTTATAACAAGCCATGTTATATTTTTATTGAAATTAGATAGTTTTAATTGAGATTCTGCAGATATTTTAAAAGTTTTATCCCAACGATTCATCCGTTTATCATTAAGAAGCGTGTAGTTTGCCAAATCTTCATTTTTTTCAATACCAGTATTTGACTTTTCTTCAACCAATATTTTCACCAGACTTCTATAGGCTGAATATGACATACTGCCTTGTAAACTTTCTTTTATTACTGTATTCATTCTATTTAATTTTGAAGAAACAAAATTACAATCTTGATGTTTCTTTTTAGATGATATTTGTCATACTTTTATAGAAATACTTACAATACTAATATGGAAAAACATAGATGTCAATGGTGCTTGGGAGATGCCTTATACGAAGCCTATCATGACGAAGAATGGGGAGTACCCGTTTATGACGATGCTACATTATTTGAGTTTCTAATATTAGAAACATTTCAGGCAGGCTTAAGCTGGATAACCATTTTACGCAAGAGGGAAAATTTTAGAGCTGCATTTGATAATTTCGACTATAAAAAAATTGCTCGATACAAGGAAGTTGAATTTGATTCTCTGCTACAGGATGCAGGTATTATTCGTAATAAGCTCAAAATAAAAGCAACTATTTCAAATGCCCAAGCTTTTATGAAAATTCAAAATGAATTTGGAAGTTTCTCTAAATATATTTGGGCATTTGTTGATGGTAAGCCAATTAAAAACTCACGTAAAAACAGTAAAGATTTACCAGCCACGACAAGTTTGAGTGATACTTTAAGCAAAGACCTGAAAAAACGCGGTTTTAAATTTGTAGGGAGCACGGTTATTTATGCCCATATGCAAGCTACAGGCATGGTAAACGACCATGAAATTGGTTGTTTTAGGTATCATGAAGTGTAATTTTTAAAATTACTTTAACGCTTTGATACGGGATATTTTACTTCTGCACTATTCTCTTTAAAGTTTCGAAATCAATTAAGTTTAAATATTCCTTTCTGTTAGCTTCTAATAACGCATATTCAAAGAAAGGATTAACAGGTTCTATATTTTTTCCAATCTGATTATTTTTTGACAATATGCCAACTCCAAAATCTGAATCAATGCAGCAAGAGTTAATTGAAGGGTTAAAACGCCATTTTAAAAATGCTTTCCAAGTTGTTCCGTTCCAATACCTTTGTGCTGGAGATTTTTTATATTTAAAAGATTCTCTTGCATGCCATTCAGAGGGAGGATTACAATCGTGCAGCACAATAAAACCATTATCTTTAATATAGTTGACCGCATTTTTTATATCTCTATCAACTTGAGGTGCAAGATGCAAACCATCAATAAAAATAATGTCAAATTTTATTTCGTTGGATAATATTTCATTAACAGAAAGTTTCTGAAAAAACGCATCACTGGTCATTTTGAAATTAACAGGGTTGCCCTTAAACTCAACGCCAGGGTCCACACTGTATTTTATATCAGCTTTGATATGGTTGTAGTTATCCTCGGGATTACGAACACCAATTTCTAAATAAGTGGTGGCTTCTGAATATAATGATAATAAAAAATTAATGATTTCAGTCCGTGAAGGACTTTTTGAAATTTCCTGACGGTTTTTTATTTGTGTATCTCTATGATACGGGTCACTAAAAAAAGACTTCATTGGCTTCTTATTTAATAGTTTCTTGATGTTTATAAACTCTTACAAGCTTTAATATTAATATAGATTCTTTAGAATTAAACGAAGTTAGCTAACTAAGAGCAAATCTTTGCTAAAAAAATATAGGTATTAGTTATTAAATTTTTTTCTGCCTATAAATCTGATAACCTTTGCCTTTCCTTGATGAAAAATCCCTTCATCAAGTTCAACCTCCTCTTCCTCAAGTTTAATGATCTCGAAATTTGGAAAATCCTTTGTAACAGTTTCTTTAGAAAACAACATTTCTAAGTTTTTTGGCCCTCCAGCTTTTGGATTATTTTTTTGAAATTCTATATGATTTTTACTAAACCCTTCTAATATGACAAGGCCATTCGGCTTTAATAATTCTGTTATTTTTTTATGATAATCAGATACAATATCTGGCGTAAAATGGGCAAAAATCAATGCAACCGCATCAAATTTTTCCTTGAGCAATTCAAGACCATAAAAATCTCCAACTTCATAATTAATAGTTACCTTGTTTTCTTTGGCAAGCTTCATGGCTTTTTTCTTGCCTTCTATACTTGTATCAAAAGCGTAAACATCAAAACCTCTTTTTGCGGCATAAACAGCATTGCGCCCTTCACCTTCAGCAGGTAACAAAAGTTTTCCTTCAACATTATAGGTATCAATGACCCTTTTAAAAAAGGCGTTTGGTAAAGTACCGTAAGCATATTCCTTTTGGCCAAATCTTGTGTCCCATAAGTTTTCCATTTTAGTCGATTTTTAAATATTTTAAAAATTCCTCTCTAGCAATATCTTCAGCGCCTAAGCTTTCCAAATGCTGTGTGTAAACTTGGCAATCTATAAGCTTATAATTGGTATTCTGAATAAAAGTCACAAAACCCACTTTACTCGCATTGCTTTCTTTGGTAAACATACTTTCACCACAAAACACCCCATTATTTAAATCAATGCCGTAAAGTCCGGCTACTAATTTACCGTTTTTCCAAACTTCAACTGATTTGGCATATCCCAAATTATGTAATTGTATATAAGCTGCCAACATGTTTTTTGTAATCCATGTTCCTTCCTGACCGGCACGTTTCATTAAAGAACAGGTCGTTATGACTGCTTTAAAGTCCTTATTAATAGTCACTTCATAATCTGCATTACGAAGTATTTGTTTCATGCTTTTTGAAACTTTTAATTTTTCGGGAAATAACACAAAACGCGGATCTGGAGACCACCATAAGATGGGCTCATTTTCTGAAAACCACGGAAATATACCCAATCTATAGGCTTCTAATAATCTATCAACCGATAAATCTCCACCAATAGCCAATAGTCCTTCCGCTGAGGCTTCAGATACATCTGGAAACGGCATATTATTGATTAGAAATTTCATAGAAAAGCATAAAAATAATAAACCTCAATGTTTATTATAACATTGAGGTTTATTTTATTGAATTCCTTTTTTAAAGGCTTGATAAGCCAATTTTAAAAAGGTAAATCATCGTGATCCTCTTCGTTTAAATCACCAGCTGGCTCAAAAGCATCCATTGGTGGTACAGGTGGCAAACTAGAATCTCCTGATTCTGCCTGTAAAGCTTCAATTCTCCATCCTTGAATTGAGTTAAAATATTTGGTTTCACCTTGAGGGTTCACCCATTCTCTGCCTCGTAAGTTAATACTGATTTTTACTTGCTGACCTTCTTTATAATTGTTAAGTAAATCAGTTTTATCCTGAACAAATTCCACCATAATATGTTGTGGATACTGCTCATCTGTTGTTACAACCACTTCTCTTTTTCTAAACCCATTTCCCCCAAAGGTTTGAGTTTCTCCAATCATTTTAATTCTTCCTTGAACTTCCATTAATTTTAATTTTAATCTATTAATTACTTTATTTTAACTCAACAATATTTTCCACGCACTTTCAACATCTCCAAAACTCAGATAATTACGAGCTAATTTATGCTTTTCTCTATGCGTAGCGTTTTTAATATTAGGATGATTTTCTCCTAAATTTTTTATATACTCATTCACCATTTTTTTACTTGGTAGCGCTTCCACATTGGCTAGCATACCTAAATCATTTCCCGTTAAAACCATGCTGTTTCTAACTTCTTCTGGCAAATTATCTACTCCGATTCCTAAGGCTGATAATGGTTTTGGAACTTCAAAAAATCCTTTATTAGCTCTGCTATAAAAATTACCTCCGGCTCTTGCAACTAAATCCAATTTTTTTTGATTGATGTTATTGTCTTTATCTAGGACATCCTTTGAAATATGAAATTTGACAACTTCACAAATAATTAAATTTCCTGCGCCACCTTCCGTTCCCAATTTAATAATATCATTCACCTTACATTCAAACTGGACAGGAGATTCTGCAACTCTAAACGGTTTTACTAGATCTGATTTCAGCATGGTCAATCCTGATTTTTCAAATTCATTCACGCCTTCAGGATATTCTGTGCTTGATAAGGACATTTGCTGCACTATATCATAATTGACCATATTGATCACTACTTCTTTTGTGGCTTCTGCATTAACTAATGTGTGTTTCACAGAATTGTCCCTCACTCTTCTTGATGGTGAAAAAACCAAAATAGGAGGATTTGAACTAAATACATTAAAAAAACTAAAAGGTGACAGATTTGGTTTCCCATGCTCATCTACCGTACTTGCAAAAGCTATAGGCCTTGGTGCAACAGCACTCAATAAATAGCTATGCAAAATATTGGTTGGAAGATTTTTAGGATCAAATGAGGTCATTTAATTTTATATTTTCACAAATGTAACCATTCTGTTTTTGAACTAAAAACCGATTTACTAACATCTTGAACAATAATATTAACAGATTTGCATTATATTCATATTAAATATTCTTTTTAATGATTTTCACAAAATATAAAAACACTTTTAGATGGGTAATGATCGTGTTATCATTTATAATAATTTCCCTAATCTTATGGAATACTTATGTGTTTTTTCAAAATTTTAAAGCTGAAGAGCGCACTAAAATGGATATTTGGGCGGAAGCTCAAAGTGATTTTATAAATAGTGATACCAATGCCAATTTAGATCTTACCTTAAAAATATTAAGCAGCAACCAGACAACACCAATGATTGTTATTAATAAAGATGGCAGTGTAGGTAGTTTCAGTAACATTGATGAATCTAAAGTTTCCGATTCTATGTATGTTAGTAAACTGATTTTAAAATTTAAGAATGAAAATAAACCTATTGAAATACGTTATGAAAACGACGTATTAGCCAAGATCTATTATGGCAATTCTGAGTTGCTGAATAAGTTAAAGTACTATCCACTGGCATTATTACTTATCATTTTTCTTTTTGGAGCCGTGGTGTTCTTCTTTTATAAAAGCAATAAAAATGCCACTGAAAATAAATTATGGTCTGGTATGGCAAAAGAAACAGCACACCAAATAGGAACGCCCTTATCATCTTTAATTGGATGGACTGAAATATTAAAAAGTGAAAATGTTAATCCAGATTATATTAGTGAGATTGAAAAAGATGTAGACAGACTCCAAACCATCACCGAAAGGTTTAGTAAAATTGGTTCTGTTCCAACATTAGAGCCTCTTGATATTATAAAAGAAACTATTGATTCCTATAGTTACTTAAAAACACGGTCTTCAAAACTTGTAGAGTTTGAAATTAAAACACCAAACACAGAAATTCTTGTGAACCTCAACAAACAGCTTTATAGTTGGACCATAGAAAATTTGGTGAAAAATGCTATTGACGCTATGAAAGGAAGGGGTAAAATCACTGTTGAAATTTCTGAGCTTGAGAATGATATCAAAGTGAGTATTACTGATACTGGAAAAGGGATTCCAAAAAATAAATTCAATACCGTTTTTGAACCTGGATATACCACAAAAAAAAGGGGCTGGGGTTTAGGCTTATCATTAACAAAACGTATTATTGAAGAGTTTCACAACGGCAAAATAAAAGTTATACATTCCGAAATTGACAAAGGCACCACCTTTCAAATTGCACTAAAACGGGCTATAAATTAGCATGAATAGCCTTAGCCAAGGCTTCAAATTCCAGATTTGACATTTTTGTTTTTTGAATAAAACGCGCATCTTCCATGCTGTGTAAAGGAATTAAATGTACATGAACATGAGGCACTTCTAAACCAATCACCGTCATGCCAATGCGTTTACAAGGCACTGTTTTTTCAAGAGCTTTTGCTACCTTTCTTGTAAAACTCATTAATCGGCCATACTCCCCCTCCTCTAAATCAAAAATCTTATTAATTTCCCGTTTAGGAATGCATAATGTATGTCCTTTACTATTAGGTTCAATATCAAGAAAGGCCAAAAATTCATCAGTTTCGGCAATTTTATAACAAGGAATTTCTCCGTTAACTATTTTAGTAAATATTGAAGCCATAAGATTTTCAAGTTATTGGTTATGTAAATATAAAAAGATTCCTAATTTGAAATACCAGGAATCTTTTATAACTTTTATAATTGAGGTTTTTTATCTTGAAATTTCTAAAACTTCAAACTTTAAGACACCGTTAGGTACTTGTATCTCCGCAATGTCTCCCAGTGATTTACCAAGTAAACCTTTACCAATTGGAGAATTTACAGAAATTTTTCCGGCTGCTAAGTTCGCTTCACCATCTGCTACCAAGGTATAATTCATGATCATGCCGTTCGTTTGGTTTTTAATCTTAACTTTTGACAGCACTAATATTTTAGAAACATCTAATTGAGATTCATCAATCAATCTGGCATTAGACAACACTTCTTCCAATTTAGAAATTTTCATTTCAAGCATGCCTTGTGCTTCTTTTGCTGCATCATACTCAGCATTTTCACTTAAATCTCCTTTATCTCTTGCTTCACCAATAGCCTGTGACGCTTTTGGGCGCTCAATATCTCTTAAGTGGTTTAATTCGTCTTTTAATTTTTTTAATCCTTCCGGTGTATAGTAAGATACTTTACTCATAACTTCATCGTTTACTTAATAAAAAGATTCCAAAACAGGTTCGGAATAAAAAAATCCCGTATACACGAGATTCTATAACAAATATACAAAATATTTAACTCAATTTGCTTTTTATTGTAAATTGCCACCTAATAAATACACGCCAATGAGATCATTACTTCTATTATTTTTCTTTGTTTTATTAACTACTTGTAGTAGTGATTCTGTTGATAATCCAAATTGCAGATTCCTTCTTAATGTGGGAGTCAATCTGACCATAAATATGAGTTTATCTCAATATAGCCAATTAAAATTTGCGGGGAATTCTATATATGAAGCAAATTATGGCAACGCTGGTATTATCGTTACAAGCTTGGGTAATGACCAATATTTTGCCTGGGATGCCAGCGACCCGAACCACATCCCAAGCAATTGTTCTGCAGTGATAGGATCCGGTTTAGAGGGCACTTGCGGATGTGGAGATGGAAACAAATATAGTTTTGTAAACGGCCAACCGTTAGAAAACGCCTCCCTAGTATGCGGATTAAAAAATTACCGCGTTGAACAAAGTGGCAATGCCCTTTTAATTTCAAATTAAAATATAAAAAAAGCGACCTAAAATAGGTCGCTCTTCACCCTCAATTTAATTGATAACTAAAATTTTAAAGTAGCCCCTAATAAAAAGTTGGTAGTAGCCTGCGGATAATATCCGGCGCCTTCTATAGTGGTAATTTGGTTTGGATCAGACCAGCTATCATCATAAGTGTAGTAATATCCGTTTGAGACGTATTTTTCTCCAAATATATTATTAACTAAAGCCGATAATAAAATGGTCTTGAATATCGTGTTTGGTTTTATTTCATAAGTAACATTTAAATCATTCACAAAATAACTCTCCAGTTTTGAGGCTTCAGAATCTGTGTTTCCCATATATTGCTCACCAACATACTTACTTAAAAAAGAAAGTTGTAAGTTACTTATAGGTTGATATATCAAAGCATTGGCAGCTACCAGATCAGGTGAAAATGAAATATTTGTTTTTCCTAAATCGACTAGTTCTCCGTCTATCTGAGAAATGGTTGATATGTTTTTATTTGAACTAAAAGTAACATTTGGTTGAACAGCCAACTTCTTAGATACTTGAACAGTTGCCTCAACTTCTAATCCGAATCTATAGCTATCACCACTATTCGTTCTAATGGGCGCCCCTGTATTATCTATGGCGCCTGAAAGTACTAACTGCTCATTATAAAGCATGTAATAAACGTTGGTGTTTATTATAAAAGTATTTGTATTGTGCCTCCAACCTAATTCAAAATCGTTTAATTGTTCTGGTTTTATATTCGGGTTACTTTCAAAATCACTTCTACTTGGTTCTCTATTGGCTCTTGCATAAGAAAAATATAAATTATTTTCAGGGTT
>DATCZQ010000089.1:0-2092 GCA_036525815.1 Yeosuana sp.
TGAGGAAGAACGACTCGACAAAATTGATACCGCTATCCATTTACATAAGTATTCCATAAGAGAGATTGCTGCCTTTAGAAGAGAAATTTACGAGATTTTCTTTTCAGATTGTAATTTCACTTTAATGGAAAGAAACCTCGACCGTATATTGGATAATATCATTTATTAGGTTTTTAAAGGTATGATTAAGTTCTTTAGAAATATCCGGAAAAAGCTTCTTGCAGAAGGAAAAACAACTAACTATTTAAAATATGCCGTCGGCGAAATTGTGCTCGTAGTGATTGGTATTTTAATTGCGTTACAGATCAATAATTGGAACGAAGAACGTAAAAATCGTGTTTTGGAGGCTGATTATTATTGTAAACTTTTGGAAGATATTGATCAGGATGCTTTAGAAATTAAAAATCAAATTGATATCAATCAACTTCGTATCAATAGCAGTAATAAATTTATTAGCTTATTGCAACAACCTAGTTTTACGCAACCCGAAGTGATGGAAGCCATGTTGGGATCAATCTCCAAAACCACATTTACTTTTCAGCCCAGTACGGCAGCGTTTGAAGATTTAAAATCCAGTGGCAATTTAGTTTTACTAAGAGACTTAAAAATTAAAAACAAATTAATAGCCTATTACATAAAATTAGAAGGGTTAATAGATGTGATTGATGTTAATTCTGATGCTAGTATAGATGCTTTTTTTAATTACCAAAAAGATTTCAGTGAAATTGGTTGGCAATATCTTCCATTTGTTACTACAGAAATCGACACGATCATCATAGATGTAAAAGCACTGACTCCAAAAGATTATCCTTCAAATGAATTAAGAAAACAATTAATGAGTGATGCTGTGATGTTTTTAGGTAACTCCTCCAGAAAAAAAGATCTGTATTTAGTAATGGCTGAAGAAATTAAGGCTATGCAAACCATTTTAAACACCAAATGTAATTCTGCAAATGATAAAGCTCTTTAGAAATATACGTCAAAATCTAATCAATCAAGGTAAAACCACCAAATACCTAAAATATGCCATTGGTGAAATTATATTGGTTGTGGTTGGTATTCTCATTGCTTTACAGATCAATAATTGGAATGAATTAAGAAAATCACAAAACGAAGAACTCAATTTATTGGCCGATATAAAATCTAATTTAGTGGTTACCTTAAAAGATTTACAGCAAGACACTTTGGGTAATAGCAAGTACTTAAGGCACTATTTAAAAATTGAATACTACATTAACAACAATTTGCCCTATAATGAAGAATTGGACAGTGCATTTGCTTGTCTAACCTTTTGGTACAGCCCATACATAACAACAACAGCATATAACACACTCGAGAGCAAAGGACTTGACTTGATCAAAAATGAAGCGTTAAAAAATGATATAGTCAACATGTATGAAGTGAAACTTAAAACTTTGATGGTTGATTATGACAAGAGCGAATGGGAATTAAGTCAGACTGTGGTTGTTCCTTTTTTTTCAAAACACATCAGACGACTTCACGAAGAATCATTGTTTCAGGCCAGACCCAATGATTTTGAAAGCTTAAAAACAAATGACGAATTTCTTAACATCTTGAGTATGATTATCAGACAACGAAAAAGAGGATTTGAATTCTATAGTGAAGCGATGAATGACGTTCACCAACTCATTAATCAAATTGATAAAGAACTAATAAGTAGGCAATAAATATAACTAACAAAAAAACTGGAAACCATGGGAATATTTTGGGATTTATTACAACAGGACGAACTGGAAAGTCAAAAAAAACAGGCTAACAGCCTTGAAGAACGGGTAGCACATTTGGAAGGCGAATTAAGCAATACCAAAGCTTTGCTCAAAAAAACTTTGGTGGCCTTGGAAACCCATTTGGCAAGAGATATTGATGGTGATGGTAAAATGGGATAACCAAATCAAGTCATCATCAATTTTTTTCATAATAACTGATAATACTTTATTGTGAAAAACAGCACTATGTGTCGTTCTGTACCTGATACGGAATCCACTTTTAAGTTTCAGAATAGATTCCTGTTTCCGCAGGAAATCGAAGATTCGACAATGTCAATGACTTAACATTAAATTATGATTAAATT
>DATCZQ010000090.1:0-12369 GCA_036525815.1 Yeosuana sp.
TCAGCTATTCTGCCCCAAAGAGGATTCATAGCAACATCAATATTTGGGTTGAAATTCCATGGCAGAGAAGCGGCCCTTGATTCATAAGCTGTAATCTTGCCATTAATTCTTGAAAGTTCTCTATTCCAGGTGGCTGCCAGCGCAATTTGTTGTGGAAAAAGCACCGACTCTTTTACATAATTAGCCCCGTGAATATTATCAATACCATAGATTAAAGGAATACCCAAACGCGTTTTTGTTAATGCAGAGTCCTGAATTTCTTTAACTATTTTATACCATTCTTTTGAACCAAGTAAATATCCGGGTGTATTATGAATAGATCCAACAGCATATTTAGTTATAAATTTATGAAACTTTTTAGGTGCAAAAACAGTACTGTCACGCTCATCCCAATAATCCCCTTTTAGCAATGAAGGCAACCCAATATTTACCATTTGACTGACCTTTTCTTGTAGGGTCATTTTGGCAAGCAATTGTTCTACTTTTGCTTCAATTACCAAATCATGCTCATTTAATGAACTTCGCTCCTTTTCTTTTTTAGAACAACTCAATGATGACAAGATTATAAATAGTATTAAGGTTACTCTCTGCATTCAGGTTTATTACTAATTCTTAATAAAAACTGTTATTTGATTAATTTCTCCTGTTCTTTCAAAAACTTTTTTACTTGTTTTATTGTCTAAACTCAACCCTTTTAACTTTGTGGTTGGCCCTTGATTGAAAACGACTTCCAAACCTTCCTCATCCGATAATTTATAGATGACAGGAACTTGACAATAGGTAAAACAAAGCGATCCTTTTCCTAATTGAATGGACTCCTCTGTTTTATTTATGTTGGTATATTTAAAGGATTTTGGTTCATTCAAAAACTCATTCTTTCTTAATAATCGTGGATTAAACGTTATTGAACCCTTGTTAACAAACACTCCCAATTCACCTATTCGGCTTAGGATATCTTCTTTTACCTGCCCAGTCATTCCTGGCTGTTGAGCTCCTTTTCCTGCCGGCGTATGCGAATACGGATCTGTTGGAACCGCACCATATAATTCTGGTGATTTATGAACTCCAATACCTGCTTCTATTTCATAATAATGATCTAAAAGTTTTCCAGTAATAACTTCACTTTCATTTGTATTTAAAGCTAATAAACAGCTTTCCTGAACGGCCAATAATAACTTTGAAACCATATGCCAGTAGATAGAGCCTAAGCCTTCATAACCGTAAAATGTTCCTGAACGACCAGTAAAGGATTTATGGTCAAAGATTTCTTCAAAAACCTCTAATAAGAACTTTCTTTCTTTTTCAACAAGAGATTTATAGGTTTCCTCTGGAAGGGCTTCCAAAGCCTCTTTCAAACTATTGGCATTGTGAAAACTTCCGCTAAAATGGTAGTTACCAAAAACATCTTTTTCAACAATTTGTGAATTGCCAGCTCCGATTAATTTCTTTAAAAGTTCTGATTTCTCAACTTTTGAAGATGGGATATTATTCTTTTTATCAAATCTTGGTAACTCCTTATTTGGATATAATATATAGCTGTATTGGTCTGGTCTGAATAGCGTACTAGATTTTAATGCATCTAATAATTCTAAGGCTTCTTTTGGAGACAGATAACCGGAACTTAATGCTGCCACTTGCCCTTCTAACATTTCAGCTAAATACGAAATGGAAACCTCATCATCTTGAATAGTCATAATATTATAGGCATGATATAGCTTATCCGCTCTTTTATTAGCTTCAATACTGTGATCTAAATAACTTAATGTTACAGATATAAAACTTAAAATATCTGATTTGCTGATATCCAATTTGTTCCCCGAAAATCCGTCTTCATAAATTTTCAACCTGTAATCACTTCCTGCCATACCCAATCCATCAAGAACTGATTTTCTATCTCTGTTTGAAACTTTCCCAGATAGAATAGTTTTATGGGTATTAAGTGTATTGACCACTTCATTAAAAAATTGAACAAGTTCTTCAGAAACTTCAACATTTTCTACAATTGCCTTTGATACTATGCCTTCAAAAAAGCTTAAAAATCTGCGTAAATAATAGAGTGTCACCATAGAAACACCATTACCTACCAAGGCATTATTGGCATCGTTCCATTCCGGGCGTTGCGTATTTAACCAAATACCTCCTTCTGGAATAAAATTTGACACTTTTGCCAAAACCGTAGCTAATAATTTCTCAATTAAATTGACCTTATAAATAAAAAAAGTTTTATCTCTTAGTAAAGACCCATCTGCTCCAAGTTCTGATTTTTTCTTTAAAATTTCTTCATTTAAGTGATGGTCAAAATCAATCGTGTCTTTTGGATTAAGAAGTGTGTCCTGATAGCTCTTTATTTTATAAGGTACATTGGCATACACAAACAAATCTTGGTTAAAATGATTTTCTAGCCTATTTGGATAATGGTTTTCAATAAACTCCAAAAACTTTAATAAATAAATGATTTGGTGATCTCCCCAATAGCCTATATAGGACCATGGATCATCTTCTTCAATCACTTCCCAGTCAAATCCGCCTTTTGTGACCCTATATGGATTATAGCCTTCAAATGTGGTAGCATTTAAAAACTTATGTATCATACTTTCTATAAACTCAGGAAAAGAATGGGCAAGCGCTTCCCAGTTCTGGAAAATGTCACGCCAGTTGCCTTCATAGTCTAAAATTTTAGACCCATCTATTTCGCTTCTTGTATTAATTGAGAACTTATTCCAAGGTCTGCTAGGATCCCCGTGTCTTCTGCTAAATTTTAAAGGCAAGTATTCAAAACAAAGTCGCTTAAAGTTCTTGTCTTCATCTTGCTCTGCCAAATTTTTAATGAATTTTAAATCAAAGCTTTCAGGCAATCCTTGCAGTTTTTCCTCTTTTTTCTTGAAAACTTTTTTGTTGGCATTTGACATATACTTAATAAAATCTCCCTTTTCAATGTTATAGTCATCATCAAAAATTCCACCCCGCATGATATTAAAAAGCGTATTGGCAAAATGCCTTGTATTAGTTAAGGAATCCGCCGTTATTTGCAACCCATCTGAAGCACCCGTCAACTTAATTAAATTAGAGGTCCCCTTATCAATATCCTCCTGAACCAATTTTGTTAAATTAGAGTTACTTTTAATTAAATTTGAGATATAATTAACACCTGTAATCGATTGGTTTACATTGGCAATTGTCATCCAAGTCTTTTCTGATGCTGGTTGTATATTTAATTTTGTAAAGGTAAAGTAGGCCCCCTTTTCAGCCTTTATATCAACTTCCTGTTGTACTGTATTTCCTTGGCGGAAAGCATTAAGTTGTAAAGAAGACAATAAATAGGTCGGATTTTCAAGACCTATAGACCATACAACATTAGCCTTTAAGGCCTCACTAGGTTCTGCCTTATCAACAATAAAGGCACTCAAGGCAAAAATCCCTATGCCAGAATCAGTTTCTAATTCACATTTTTTGTAGGCATCCACCAAATTACTACTGGCATTTTGTAAGGCCGAGTTAACCCCTGAAGGTAAAATGTTTTGTAGCCCATCTAAAATCGTTACACTTGTTGGCGACGAACTGTTGTTCAAAAGGGTGGACTTTTTTACAAAGCCAAAAGAATCGCTAGAATTCCATTGGTATCTAAATGTTAATTTAAAATCATGATTGGTTTCTTCAAACACCACTTTATTGCCAAATATGCTTTTATATAAATTTCTGGTAATATTATATATGCCTTGATACCTCATTGAAAAAGGTTCCCATAAGATTGTTTTATCGCCCTTATGAATTTGAAGGATGGTTTTACTTCCAGTCATTTCAGCCGATTCCGTAATTTTATCATCGGTATAATAAGGAAATAAGGCAGATTCAGAATCCTTTCTTCCTGCCGATAATCCCCCGTTGCTTGAAATAAACATCCAGTGATTTGAGTCACTCACAATACTCATAAAGAAAGGACGCATGGCATTACTGTTGGAGATTTTATAAAACATTTCATTTTCAAAACTCACAACTTCTCCTGTTATTTTTTCCATGTTTATAGAAGCCTTATTATCTCCTATGTATATTTCACTTTGCTTCATTAATTTTATTTTTAATTTTTTATTTAACTATAAATGGAATGTTTGCAGTTGCTGAATGACCAAATCCATCATCAGCATAAACAAACAAGCGATACTGCCCCGGTACTGGAGCTATAAATTTCAATACACCATTTTGATTGGTAATTTCTAAAATATCAATTTTTTCAGGTCTTGTTTCTTTATCGCCCCCATCTTTTAAATCGGTACTTTCCGGCAATACTTCCCAAGCATAATTTATGGAGTCATTATCAATATCCTCAATTTTAAGAACCGCATTAAGTTGATCACCGGATTTTATTACGACGCTATCATAAGCCGTCTTGTCATTCAATGTAAATGATACTATTTGGGGTGTTTTATTTTGAGGCCATGAATTATTCCAAATATAATGCATCACTTCAACTGATTCGGTTTCATTTCCATTCTCCAAAAACAGCCCATACCATGTAGGGGTTCTTTCTTGTTTTTGACCCCACAAAAACACATAAGACCCGAGACATTGGGTAGTGTCCGGTTCTATCGCCGTTTGATATCGCTTTAGATAATTAGCGGCCTTTACGGTGCTATTCTCTTCAATTGGCACACCCCATGACGTTTTTGGAACTTCCCAATGACCAGTAGCTCCCCATTCTGAAACGATATAAGGTCCTGTCCAGTCAAATTCCTTTAAGTATTTTGGTAAATTCACTATGGCACCATATAATTGAATCGACAGAATATCAATATCTGCACATCTTTCTTTGATAAAGTTTATTTCCTTTAATGAAATCCCTGCAAGTGTGGTGGTCGTTAAATGATTCGGGTCGATTTCATGAATCATTTTAGAAATGTCATTTACAGCGTCCCAGACTTTTGGATTGGTTGCGCGTAAATTTAGCTCGTTACCAATAGCCCAAATCAATAAAGCTGGGTGGTCTTTCAACCCTAACACTTCCTGTCTTATTCTTTCCTTTTGTTCTTTTACCGCCACCTCATCATCATAATCAAATCCATGTCTTTCTCTGGCCACCTCTATCCCCATGGTCACCATTAACCCATTTTTTTGAGCAGCATCTAAAACTTCTTCCCCAGATTGTAATCCGTTTTCCGTTCGCCAAGTTCTGAATGAATTCGCCTTGTGTTTAGCCAGTGAATTAATTTCTCCAAACTCCAATCCAGCCCCTTTTATATAAAACGGTTCTTTATTAACCAATAATTGGTATTTCCCATCTACATGGGTCAATTCAACCCTTGAAGGCCCTTTTATTTCTTGTATTTCCAATGCTGCTTTCGCCATTTTTTTATCTGCGCTATTCTCTTTACATCCAACAATAAAAAGCAAAATCAAATATGTAATTAAATACTTTTTCATTAATTTTTTTAGTTTCTAACAAATTCATTTTCGATCTGTTCTAACGATTTTCCTTTAGTTTCAGGCAATATTTTCAATAATACGAAAAACCCGATAAAGGCGATAGCGCCAAATAAGAAAAAGCTCATGGCATTCCCCAGATTAGATAGTTCCCAAGGGAAAATTAATTGAACAACTGAACTGATAAAAGAATTTATAAAGGCAATAACCCCAATGGCTAAACCTCTGTATTTAATTGGATATAATTCTGATAAAAGCACCCACATGACTGGTCCTAAGGAAAATGCAAAACAGGCAATAAAACCTAAAATACCAATCAACACTAATGTAGCATTCATACTTGTAGCTGCTTCTAAAATAGCTCCATCATTCTTACTATAAATTTGATTTCCTAAAGCCAATTTCATGGCATTTTTAAAATCTATGTCATTCTCAAAAACCTGATTGGCATAAGGCTGCAACTTGTTTGCATCAGAAAATTCAAAACTATTGATCTCCTCAGAAGTTAATTGATATGTTGCCTGTTTAAAGCCATAAGCACATAATAATAAACTTAAGGCAATTCCAGCTGTACCCATCAACAATAAAGGTCTTCTTCCCATTCTATCAATTAAATACATGGCAACAAAAGTGAAGATTACCGTGATGGTACTTAATAAAACACCTGAAGAAAATGATGCATCTGTTCCAATTCCTGTTTGTTTAAAAATGGAAGTTGCATAAAAATAAACTGCATTAATACCTGTAATTTGCTGAAGAATCCCCACAACCAGGCCTACCACTAAAATAAAACGCAACGAAGGTTTTAATAAATCCTTAATAGCAACCTTTGACAGATTTTTTTCAGCATTAATATTATGCTCAATTGACACAATTTCTTCCTCGGCTTTAACTTCTCCGTGAATAGCTCTAAGCACTTTTTTTGCCTCTTCAAATTTATTTTTTAAATATAGCCAACGTGGGCTTCTGGGAACAAAAAACAAAGCAAAGAAATACAATAAGGCCGGAATTAACTCCACTCCCAACATCCATCGCCATACATTATCATCATTTAAAAAAACACTTTCTGGTGTATTGTATTTATTAAAAAAATAATTACTTAAAAATGCTGCAAAAAAGCCAAGAACAATATTTAATTGTTGGATAGACACTAATTTACCCCTGTTTTCTGGTGTAGATACCTCAGCAATATACATTGGAGCCAGTATCAGTGCAGCTCCAAAAGCCAATCCCCCAATCATTCTCGCTATATAAAGCATTTCATAAGAAATGGCATATGCAGAAAATAATGCTGACACCGCATAGAGAAAGGCCACAATCAACAGTATTTTTTTTCTACCAATAATATCACTTAATCTCCCCGAAAATAACATGGCTAACATGGCAGCGAATGAAGGTGAACTTACTACCCAGCCCACTTGACCTTCAGTTAAATCAAATTCTGGACCAGCATAAGACATGACCCCAGAAATAATGCCTGCATCAAACCCGAATAAAAATCCTCCTAAAGAGACCACAAACGCAATAAGTACTAATTTTTTAGACATGGTAAATTCTGCTTTATATTATGGTTTAGTTAAAATGATTGTTTGTATGGCATGCGGCCAAGTATTTAAATAGGCTGTTTTTGAATCTAAGGTTATGGAATATTCAAATGCTTTATCACTGGGATTCATTGCTATAATTACAATACTGTCATCTTCATTTATAAATGCCGTAGTAAGTAAGTTATTTGAAGATGAAGCACTCGCTATTCGTTTTGCCCCTGGACGAATATATTTTGAAAAATGCCCCATATAATAATAAGAATTAGTAAAGGTAAGTACTCCTGTTTGAGTATCTCCATGAACCGGAGAAAAGCATAAATTGCCCACATGATTTGGTCCCCCTGTTTGGTCTAAAAGAATATTCCAATCCGTCCAGGCAACAACACCATTATTAAAATCATTGATCATTGATTTTCCATAACGCTCTGCTAATTTTGGATCTCTATTCTCTATTCGAGAAACATCATATTTCTCATTACAGCCTTCGGTAAAAATTAAATTTTTATCGGGATAGGTTTCTTGTACTCGCTTTACCGCATCAAACATGGGTACACCATCCTTCCAATCTTCATACCAATGAAAACCAGTTCCCCAAACATATTTTGAGGCTTCCGGGTCATTTAAAATGACGTTAGCTCTTTGAAACAATAGATCTCTGTTATGATCCCAAACAATAATATTTTTATCGCCAAGACCTTCCTTTTCCAAAGTTGGTCCTAAAAAGTTTTTCAGAAAATCGCGCTCCTCTTCAGCCGAATAGATACAGGATTCCCAGCGTTGCACCGCCATGGGTTCGTTTTGTATGGTAAGTCCCCATATTGGAATCCCTTCCTTTTCATAGGCCTTAATAAACTTAGCGTAATAGTTCGCCCAAGGCTGATAATAATCAGGAGCCAGTTTGCCCCCTTGAAGCATGTCCTTATTGGTCTTCATAAAAGCTGGAGGACTCCAGGGGCTCACATACATAGTTAATTGTTTGCCCGCAGCTTCAATGGCTTTTTTTATGAATGGAATTCTAAATGTTTTATCATGATCTATATTAAATGTCTTTAATTCTGAATCTCCTTCTTCGATATAAGTATAACTTCCACTTGAAAAATCACAGCTGTGTATATGCGTTCTTGCTAAAGTATATCCTATTCCCTTCTCTTGATTAAAATAGGCTTCCATAAAAAGATCTTGGTTTTCTTTAGGAAGTTTATAAAATGTTTCAGCAGAGGCATCGGTTAAAGCAGCTCCAATTCCTAAAAAAGTTTGAAATTGTTTGCTCGGATCGACATTGATTGCCACCTCTGTTTCTTTTGGTTGTTGAAATTCTTGAAACTCAAGAGAACCTGTTAATGATAGTTTTAAAAGTGTATCATGCGCCGTAGTATAAACTTCACTTGTCATTTTAGATAATTCAAATTTTGGCTTTTCTAATATGCTACTTTTCACTTCTTTGTTTTTTAACGAGCATCCTGTTAATAATAAAATAAATGTGCTTATAAAAAAGTTTATTTTATTCGGTGTTTTCATTATTAACTAATTTGGTTTAAATCTTTTAGTCTCTGGAAATAGCGAAAAATAAAAAGTTAGAATTATAAAAGAATATTTTAAAACTTAAAAAAGGGTCGTTTATTTATCAAAAAGCTTGAGCGAGTCATTGCTCACTCAAGCTATTGATTTATTTAATAACCAATTATTAAGGTGTTTTTTTAATAACTACATTATCTACATTAAGTTTGGCTGTACTATTAACTAATTCAATTAAAAAGGATATCCCGCCTTCCACTTGATTTGCGTTAGGAGCCGTTGTAAAGGTATATGTTTTCGTTTCCCAAGTTGTTGCTAATGAAGTTGTACTATCTGTAAGGGTGTGCAGTGTTGCAGGTACAGAGCCTCCATCAACACCTTCAGAAAATGCAAATGCTTTGAAAACGCCTCCGTCACCGAAAGGTCCATCAGCTATTATATCAAATGAAACGGTATATGAAGTATTAGGCTGAACTACACCTATTGCAAACCTTTCTTGTTTGAAATTTACAGCTACACCCGTTGCGCCTTGCATTTCAGCCGAATTACTACCACCATTGTTAACGGTAGTAGAAATAGACGTACCAGCGAAAAATTGCCAGCAACTTTCACCTGCTTCAAAATCGCCATTAGATAATAACTCACCCGCTGGAGGTGCAGGGCAATCGCCTCCGCCGCCGCCACCGCCACCGGTGCCAGATCCGTCGCCTGACAGCATTACATCGGTAATCAATATAGTTCCGGCTCCAAATTCAAGTATTGCAAATTGATTTGCAGTAGCCACTTCGTTACTCCAGTTTGATAAAGGAAGACTCATCTGCACCCATCCATCTGCTAAAGGCGTTCCATCAGCTATTGGAAATGATATTTCATTTTCAGGTACTTTTACTCTAATGGTGGTGTAATCGGTCGTTTTAATTTTAAACTCAAGAGTTGAATAGTTTGAAAGTATTCCTACTTCCATCTCTGTAAAGGCAAGAGCCGATACATCACCCCAGGCTGTTCCTGAAAGGAGCTGTATACTAGGATTGTAAGTCGCGTCTCCACTATAGTCTGAAACAATGGTTGTACCGGACCCCCAATTATCAATTAACGATGAAATAGTTACAGTCGCTGACGTAGCATATATATAATCTCCAGAAGCGCTAGGAATAAAAGCAACTATAACTGTTCTTGTAACTTCCGTCGCTGCATTACCTGAGGCATCACTCACATTATAAGTAATTGTATAGGTCCCCGCTGTATTTACATCTACAGTATCTCCCCCAACTACAATGTTAGCGGTAATATCTCCATCTACATCATCCGTAGCCGTTGCTCCTGGATCGGTAAATGTGTCTCCAAGTGTAACATTTATCGTTGCGCTCCCTGTTAACGTGATTACTGGTGCTACAACATCAGCAGCAACTATAACAGTTCTTGTTCTCTGTGTCGCTGCATTTCCTGCGGCATCACTTACATTATAGGTAATGATATACGTGCCTGCTGTATTTACATCTACAGTATCTCCTCCAACTACAATGTTAGCGGTGATATCTCCATCTTGATCATCCAAAGCCGTTGCTCCTGGATCAGTAAATACCCCACCAATCATAATGTTTATCGTGGTATCCCCAAGTAAGGTTATTATCGGCGCGCCAACATCTGAAATTACTATGATATCTTCTGAAGTATCTGATGCTCCTGCACTATTACTTGCTTTTAAAGTGACTTTGTATTCTCCTGGTGAATAAACTTTTACTGGATTAATAAGCGTCGCACTGGTACCATCACCAAAAGACCAGCTATATTTTGTTGCATTCTCTGATAAATTTATAAATGTTACCACACCAGTTTCTGCATTAATAGTATGTGTAAAGTCAGCAACAACTTGTGGTAAAACTGTGTCGTCATCTTCGCAACTCATAAAGGTTACAGCCAAGATTAAAATTGAAATTTGTTTAAATGTTCTGATTAATTTTTTCATTGTCTTTTTTATTAGTTGTTACTACTTTTATATACTCTTACGTAATCTACAAGCAAGTTTTGAGGAAATACGGTTTCATCATTTGGAGGTCCTGGTAATGATCCTCCAACTGCCAGGTTTAATATAATATAGAAAGGCCCGCGATTAAACACCCATTCTCCAGGCACATCATCTGGCGTTATTTGATTGTATAATACATCATCAACGTAGTAATTAATATAATTAGGGCCCCATTCAATTCCAAAAATGTGAAAGCTAGTATCAAATCTATCGTTATTCAATACATATGCCTTACTTATCGATTCCCCTCCTGAGTATCCTGGTCCATGAACAGTCCCAAATATTCTAGTGGGCTCATCACCTACATATTCCATAATATCTATTTCTCCAATTTGTGGCCAAATTTCTGTGCCGTTTGAGTCGTCTCCTAACAACCAGAAGGCAGGCCAAATACCTTGTCCATAAGGCAATTTCATACGGGCTTCAAAGCGGCCATACGTTTGTTCTAGTTTCCCTTTTGTTAAAAGTCTCGCAGAAGTATATGACGAACCATTAAAGGATTCTTCTTTTGCAGAAATAATCAATACACCGTTTTCTACTTTTACATTTTCGGTACGGTCTGTATAATATTGCAACTCGTTATTGCCCCAACCATTTTGCCCAGTACCTATGTTGTAATTCCATATGGCTGGATTAGGAGCGCCATCGGTATCAAACTCATCTGCCATTACCAATTCTGTAAATCTGGCAACCGTTTGAGTTTCGTCAGTTGAACAGCTGGCAAATAAAACTAATATAGCTAAACTAAGAACACCCAATACTAAGTTTTCTTTTATATATATTGTATTCTGCTTAAAGATTTCCGTTTTCATTCTTATTATATTTTTTGAATTCATAGTTTAAATTTATAATCTCTAAATGCAGTGTTATTCACTATAGAAATAGATGTTATCTAAGTAAAAGTTTCTTAATGAGGAAAAATTAATATTCTCATAAATAATCTGACCTATATTATTCTTATTAGTCAATGTTATGGGGAATTCTAAGGTAATCCATGTATTTGCAATCCAAATAGCTTTATTAAAGAACACTTGCTCCCTTGTGTCATCACCACCTCCTTGAACTCTGTCAAGACCAAAATCAACAATCGTAATTAAAAAGTCCATGTTTGCAGGTACCTCCCCTGGAATGTACATATTAATATGCACATTTGATTTTTGTGTAGCATTTACAGTTGGATTTGAAAATTGATTTCCAACAAAATTAAAGTTGGTATAATTTAAGATATGATTACCTTCAATTACAAAATCAGCAGATAGTGTCGTTTGATAAGGTTCCCAAAATCCATTAAAAAAATCAACAGGAACATTGGTATATGTGTCACTAAAAATAGAAGTAACCGTACTTGGGTCTCTTGTTGGTATAGGGGCTAATACAAAATCCCCTAAATTATTTACTGTTAAGGACCCAACGGCCTCAACACCTGCTAAACTTGCTGTTATAACTGGAGATCCGTCATTTAAAATCGTAATACCCCCTAATTCATCTACTGATGCCAGACTTGGATCTGAGGATGTGAAATCAAAATAACTTGGCGCCACAGAAACCGTTTGATTAATACCGGAACCTAAATTAAAGGTTTGTGTTAAGCCTGTTACTTCTAAACTAATTCCTGTATAAGTGTCTTGTACAACATCCTCACCATTTTGAATTGCGGGTTTAGGTTGACCAATGGTACCTAATTTTTCAAACTTTAAATCATCAATCCAAAAAGTATAACCAAAACCACCCGTATTTTGAGTTCCGGCTGAATACCAAAACATGCCCCTTTCATCAAAAAGTTTAGAAGCATCTGGTATTGGAATGATGTATTTAACCCAATTAGTGGTTAAACTTATATCTGATTTGGTTACTTGATATTTATTC
>DATCZQ010000091.1:0-10319 GCA_036525815.1 Yeosuana sp.
AAGGTTTTTCCTTCGCCACTTACCGAAGAGGTCACCATCAAGGTTTTACCTCCATCCGATGCTTGCGATTTATAGTAATACTGTAAATTAGAACGTATGGCGCGAAACGCCTCAGCAACCGCTGATTTTGGCTTTCTATGAACTACTAAATTATTATCTAAATGATTCTTTCCTACAACCCCCAAAATTGGAATGGATGACAATTGCTCCAAATCCATGGGACTGTGAATATTGTTGTCTAAAAAGGTTAAAAGAAAGGCCACAAATAATGGAATTAGTAGAGCAGCAAAAAAGGCAAACACATAACGAATATTTAAATTCCTGCCTAAAACGGTCGCCCCTGTATTCTTGGCAGGATCAATAATAAGAATATCTGAGACGTTAGAGGCTTTGATAATTTCAGCCTCACCACGTTTTGCTAAAAACACATTATAGGTTTGCTCACTTAAAGTGTATTGACGCTCAATAGTAATGAGTTGTTGCTGATCTTCTGGCAACTTGCTGAACTGCGCCTCAACCCTACTTAAATTAGTATTAATAGTCTGTAACTCTCTTTTTAAACCATTATCAGCTGCATTAATGTTTTCTAAAAGCACATTTTTTAGTCCTTCAATCTGTCTGTTTAGATCATTAAAAACAGAGGTTTCACTTCGAACCGAATATTGTAATTTTGATTTTTGAACGGATAGTTCATTGATTTTCGCAACGTTATTTAAAATGTTAGCATCACCAATTCCAGCTATAGAAGGTGCAGGAATATCTGTAAATGAACTACTCATTAACAAATAATTTTTAAGATTTGAATAATAATTCAATTGTCTATTGATTCCCTCTTTATCTGCGTCTAATTTGGTAAGCTTCTCATTAAGTAAGGTGCTTTCTTCATCAAGGCTGTAAATTTTATTCTTCTTTCGGTAATCATTTAAGGCTTCCGCATTATCAGATAAATCACTTTTTACTCTAGAAATTTGCTGGTCTATAAAAATAATGGCATTGGTGGCATATTGGTTTTTACGCTCCAATTGATCCTCACTTAACACGGTAACCAGAGCATTCAGATAATCCACGATTTTCTCTGTATTCTTATCAATTAAAGAAATATCTAAAATGGGCGAATTATTGGTATTGGCTATACCTGTTCTTCCCTGATAACTTGCAACGACACTATCAAAATTACTGAACTGAATAAAATATTCCTCCCCTGGTGTGGGATTTCGATTTTCATCTAATTTTAAAGTGCCCTTTAAAAATGGTAAATCTACCGGCTCCCCTACTTTGAATTGTTTTTTATATACACCTGTTGACACATCAACTCTTAACAACTCCTTAGTGATGTAGTTTTGAACCGTGGCAGTATTACCAGAAAAATCAACTTCTAATTCATATGCACCAGCATCCAAAAAGGTGATTTTTATAGGATTATTGATTAACTGACCAAAATTGTACTCATGATCAAACCTAAAAGGTGCTGCTTTATAAATATCTTGCTTTGCAAAACGACCTTGTTTTAAGTAACTTTTATAAAACTCCAGCCTGTCAACCACTTTTTCATGATGTGAGCGTGATTTCATGGTCACAATCATGGTCTGTACCTTAGCAGTAACACCACCCCAATTAAAAGTTAAGCTAGCATTGGAAGTAAATAAGGGATTACTGTCATCTTCGACAGATATTTTCGTGCTTAATCGGTAAGAAAACTCTTCTCTAATATTTTTTTGATAGACATAAAAAACACCTAAAGCCAAAAGCAACAAAAACCATTTCCAATAGCTTAAAGCTCTGAATAAAAACTTTTTAATATCAAAACTAGTAGAGGCCGATTCTGAAACTTCAAATTCTTCAATCATGATTTTACATTAAAGATTTTTAGTTAAAAAATAGGTCGATACAATAATTGCAAAAATAGACGCCACGGTTGTTAAGGTCTGTGTAAAAGTTTCGCCTGCGCCTAATGCTTTTCGTTTTAAAGGTTTTACCAAAATCATATCATTTGGCTGAATATAATAGTAAGGTGATTGCATGGCCACCAAATCGGTTAAATTTATATGGTGAATTTTTTGACCTTGTGGATATTGCCTAATCACCATCACATCTGTTCTATCTCCAGTATTTTTAATATCCCCTGCATTCGCTAAGGCTTCTATGATATTAACACGGTCTTGAAACAAGGTATAAACACCAGAGCCATTTACTTCACCTGTAACCGTATAACGCAATCCTGCTAATTTTACGGTAACAAATAACTCTGCAGTATCCTTGAAATATTGCTTTAGCAATTCGCTTTTGACTTTATCTTCTATTTGTTCAACAGTGAAACCTAACACGTTAATTTCACCTAAAATGGGGAATTTAATATTTCCATGTAAATCAACCGTAAATCCATTAAAATATAGTTGTGGACCTCCTTGAGATGTATTAGAATTGGCAGTTTCTACCGGATTAAAAATTTTAGTCAGTTCATTATCTAATGCCTTCACATTTATACTTAAAATATCATTGACCTGAACGCGATAGGGTTTAGAGGTTTCTTTTAGTAATAAAGAATCACTAAGAACCGTTCCTTTATCTTGAAAATAAACGACATCCTTATTGGTAATACACGATGAAAAGAACACACTGATTAGTGTACAAATAAATAAAATCAATCGTTTCATTGCGGGCAAATGGTTTAAAAGCAAATATAACCTTATAACAGGAATATAAAAACTAATGTAGCAAATTTTGGTAATTTGTAGCATCTTTGCAAAAAAGAATCTTTTGAATTATCTAACTGTTGAAAACATATCAAAATCTTACGGAGAATTAACGCTGTTTGAGAATATTTCATTTAGCATCCATAAGGATGAAAAAATAGCATTTATTGCTAAAAATGGCACTGGAAAGACCTCCATTTTAAATATTATTGCAGGTGATGATGAACCTGATTCCGGTAATATCACTTACCGAAATGGCATTGCTGTTTCCTTTTTACCTCAGGACCCTAAACTAAATCCGGCATTAACCGTTGAAGAAACCATTTTTGCAAGTGACAATCCTATTTTGAAGGTCATTTTAAATTATGAAAAAGCCTTGTTGCATCATGAAGACCAGGAAGCTTATCAAAAAGCCTTCGAAGCTATGGAGCGTCACCAGGCCTGGGATTTTGAAACCCAATACAAACAAATTCTGTTCAAACTCAAACTTGATGATTTAGATCAAAAAGTAAGCACCCTTTCCGGAGGACAAAAAAAACGATTATCTCTGGCTAATGCGCTTATCAACAAACCAGATTTACTCATTTTAGATGAGCCAACGAATCATTTGGATCTGGAAATGATTGAATGGCTGGAGGCTTTTTTTTCAAAAGAAAACATCACGCTTTTTATGGTCACTCATGACCGGTATTTTTTAGAGCGTGTGTGCAATGAAATTATAGAATTAGACGAAGGTGAATTGTATAGTTATAAAGGGAACTATTCTTATTATCTTGAAAAAAGAGAAGCGCGCATTGAACAGGAAACCACGGAAACAGGAAAAGCCAAACAACTGTTTAAAAAAGAACTGGAATGGATAAGACGGCAACCCAAAGCCAGAACCACGAAATCTAAATCAAGAATTGACGATTTTCAGGATATCAAGCACCGAGCCAGCCAGCGCAGAAATGACCACCAGGTGCAGCTGGAACTCAACATGGAGCGTTTGGGTAATAAAATTATTGAACTTCATAAAGTTTCTAAATCCTATAAAGACAAAGTGATTCTTGACGGATTTAGTTATATGTTTCAAAATGGCGAACGCTTAGGCATTATAGGTAAAAACGGTACGGGTAAGTCTACTTTCCTAAATTTGCTAACTCAAACCATAAGACCAGATGCCGGCAAAATTGTTTTAGGTGAAACCGTCAAATTTGGTTACTATACTCAAAGTGGTATCACCATTAAACCAGACCAAAAAGTGATTGACGTCATTCGCGAATTTGGTGATTACATCCCTCTTAAAAAAGGACGCCAAATAAGTGCGCAACAACTTTTAGAACGCTTTTTATTCAGCAGAAAAAAACAATATGATTTTGTTGAAAAACTGAGCGGTGGCGAACTTAAACGCTTGTATCTATGTACCGTTTTAATTCAAAATCCCAATTTTTTAATCCTTGATGAGCCTACCAATGATTTAGATATTGTAACCCTCAATGTCCTTGAAAGTTTCCTGTTAGATTTTCCTGGTTGTGTTATAGTGGTATCTCATGATCGTTATTTTATGGATAAAGTAGTGGACCATCTATTCATTTTCAGAGGGGATGGTGTTATTGAAGATTTTCCCGGAAACTATACCGATTTCAGAGTGTATGATGATAGTCAGCCATCCATTTCCAATGCCTCAGAAGATAAAAAAGAAAAAAATATCTGGAAAAAAAAAGATGACAACAAACTATCTTATAATGAAGAAAAAGAACTCAAGAATATTGAAAGCAAGTTGAAGTCTTTAGCTTTTGACAAAAAAGAACTGGAGCATAAATTCCATAATCCAGAACTCTCTCAGGATGAGATTTTAAAATTGTCTGAAAGGTTACAAAAAATAATTGAAGAAATGGATGCTAAAGAAGAACGCTGGTTTGAATTATCATCCAAGCTTGAAGATTAATGTTTTATCAAATTATCAAATACGTTCAATTCTTATATAGATCAACCAATCAACATGGTGTCCACTCGCCTTTTGTGTATGATTTAATTACTCAATGTTTTTATGATAAAACCCCCTACCAGAGTTATCAAACCATATCAGGGTACAGAAAAGAACTCTTAAAAAATAAAACTGAAATTAAAATAACAGATTTAGGAAGTGGCTCTCATAAAAACAATTCAAATATGAGAACTATTTCAGAAATGGCTAAACATGCCGGATCTTCATTATTTAGGGCTAAACTCATTCATAGATTAGTTCAATATTTCAAGAGTAAAACTATTTTAGAGCTGGGTACCTCATTAGGTATCGCCACACAGGCTATGCATTTAGGAAATCCTAAGGCTAAAATCACTTCCATTGAAGGCTGCCCAAATCTTTCAGAATTTACAAAATCAAATTTTATAGAACATCAGTTAAATGGCATCACCATAATTAATGATGATTTTAATACTGCCCTAAAAGACCTAAATTCTAAATCATTTGATTTAGTGTTTTTTGATGGCAACCATCAAAAAGAAGCTACATTAGAATATTTTGAAGCACTTTTACCGGCTATCCATAATGATTCTGTCTTTATTTTTGACGATATTTACTGGTCAAAAAATATGACTGAGGCCTGGAACTTAATAAAAGAGCATGCAAAAGTGACCGTAACCATTGATACTTTCTTCTGGGGCTTCGTTTTTTTTAGAAGTGAACAAAAAAAAGAACATTTTACCATTAGAGTGTAACAAGCAAGTGGGTTGTGCGTCAAATATTAGAGAATTCATTTTATGAGTAGCGTTATTAAAATCAGAAACATTATTCGTGACTTTAAATTAGGTCAGGAAACTGTAAACGTATTAAAAGGCATTGATTTAGATATTGAACGTGGTGAATACGTTGCCATTATGGGTCCCTCAGGATCGGGCAAATCGACCCTGATGAATATTATAGGATGTCTGGACACGGCGACTGCTGGTACTTATATTTTAAATGGGAAAGACGTTAGTAAAATGTCTGATGATGAATTGGCAGAGATCAGGAACAAAGAGATAGGGTTTGTGTTTCAAACATTTAATTTATTACCAAGAACCACGGCTCTTGACAATGTAGCTTTACCTATGGTTTATGCTGGTTTTTCAAAAAGTGAACGCACAAAGCGCGCTATTCAAGTACTAAATGATGTAGGATTGTCAGACCGTATGGATCATAAACCTAATCAACTTTCGGGAGGGCAAAGACAACGGGTGGCTGTTGGTCGTGCTTTAATAAACAACCCTTCCATCATTTTAGCTGATGAACCTACAGGAAATTTAGACTCAAAAACCTCTTTAGAGATATTAAATCTATTTGAAGACATACATAAAGCAGGCAATACAGTTATTGTGGTAACTCATGAAGAAGATGTTGCTGCACGTGCCAAAAGAATTATCAGATTAATTGACGGCATGATTAGCAGTGATACAATGAACAAGAAACCGTAGTAATTAAAATTATCATAATTTTTTTAGCTTTTACCATTTTACTTTTACCTTTATCGAATGAAAATCTATACAAAGACAGGAGACAAAGGCACAACCGCACTATTTGGAGGCACAAGAGTTCCTAAACATCATATTCGTATTGAAAGTTATGGAACCGTTGATGAATTAAATTCACACTTGGGTCTTATACGCGATCAGGATATGAATCCACATTATAAAGAGTTGCTTATTCATATTCAAGACAGATTATTTACCGTTGGAGCCATTTTAGCTACCGATCCGGAAAAAAATATTTTAAAAAATGGCAAAGAGCGCCTGAATATTCCAAAAATTTCTATTCAAAATATTGAACTCTTGGAACAAGAAATGGATGCAATGAATGAATCATTACCACCAATGACTCACTTTGTACTACCTGGCGGTCATCAAACCGTGTCATTCTGTCACATTGCACGCTGTGTTTGCAGAAGAGCAGAACGTTTAGCAACCGCGCTTAATGACATTTCTCCGGTAGATGCGCACACACTCATGTATTTAAACCGTCTTTCTGACTACCTTTTTGTATTGGCACGGAAGTTGTCAAATGATTTACAAGCAAATGAAATTAAATGGATTCCTGAGAAGCATTAGATCTTAAAGAAAAAATAGATTTTACTCAGTTTATCATCATTTTAAATTCAAAAATTTGTAATTAAAAAATACGTTCTTAAAAATAATAATTAAATAATTCAATTTTTCCTTGTCTGTTTAAACTAAAAAATTATTTTTGCAAAAAATTTAAACACTTATACCATGTATTGGACATTAGAATTAGCATCTTATTTAAGCGATGCACCTTGGCCAGCAACTAAAGACGAGTTAATAGATTACGCTATTAGAACTGGAGCTCCGCTAGAAGTTGTTGAAAATTTACAATCTATCGAAGATGAAGGAGACTCTTATGATTCAATTGAAGAAATTTGGTCTGATTATCCAACTGATGATGATTATCTTTGGAACGAAGATGAATATTAATAAAGCATAAAGAAAAGTTAAAAAGTCTCGATAAGAGACTTTTTTTATGCGCTATTTTTTACAAAACAGCATAACAAAATGTATCTTTGAATGCTTTTTGAAAGCAACAAAAAATAAAAATGTATTTAGGTAATTCCTAAATTAAAAATAAAATATATTATCCATGAGTTTTTTAAATTCAGTACTTAAAGTATTTGTTGGCGATAAATCCAAACAAGATGTCAAAGCCATCACACCCCTTGTAAATAAAATAAAAACCTTTGAAGCGGCTTTAGAAGCTTTATCTCATGATGAATTGCGGGCTAAAACTTTAGAATTTAAAGCAGCCATCGCTGAAGCAAATAAGTCTATCAATGAAAAAATAGAAACGCTTTTAACAGAAGCAGAAGCTACAGATGATATTGATGCACGGGAAGATATTTATCTGGATATTGATAAACTGAATGATGAAGCCTACTTAGTCACTCAAGAGGTTTTAAACACTATTTTACCAGAAGCCTTTGCCGTTGTCAAAGAAACAGCCAAGCGATTTGTTAATAACACAGAAATTAAAGTTACTGCCAATACTTTTGATAGAGAAATATCTGGAAGTAAAGGGTATGTAACCCTTGATAATGATCATGCTATATGGTCAAATTCTTGGGATGCTGCCGGTAAACCTATTACTTGGGACATGATCCCTTATGATGTGCAACTTATTGGTGGTATTGCGTTGCATGAAGGTAAGATTGCTGAAATGCAAACCGGTGAAGGAAAAACATTAGTTGCAACACTTCCTGTTTATTTAAATGCCCTTACTGGAAAAGGGGTGCACTTAGTCACTGTCAATGACTATCTGGCTAAACGTGATAGTGCCTGGATGGCCCCTATTTTTGAATTTCATGGTTTAAGTATTGATTGTATTGATCATCACCAGCCAAATTCTGATGCCCGTAAAAAAGCCTATAACGCAGATATCACTTATGGAACCAATAATGAATTTGGTTTTGATTATTTACGTGATAATATGGCGCACTCACCAAATGATTTAGTGCAACGTCCGCATCATTATGCTATTGTGGATGAGGTCGATTCTGTATTAGTAGATGATGCCCGTACACCATTAATTATATCTGGTCCCATTCCTCAAGGTGAGCGTCATGAGTTTAATGAGTTAAAACCAAAAGTAGATGATATTGTTGCCGTGCAACGCAAATATTTAACCAGTGTTTTAGCGGAAGCAAAAAAATTAATCAACGATGGAGATACCAAAGAAGGTGGTTTAAAATTATTGCGTGTTTATAGAGGGATTCCAAAAAACAAAGCCTTAATAAAATTTTTAAGTGAAGAAGGAGTTAAACAATTGCTTCAAAAAACTGAAAACTTTTACATGCAGGATAACAACCGCGAAATGCCTAAGGTTGACGAGGAATTATATTACGTAATTGACGAAAAAAATAATCAAATTGAATTAACAGATAAAGGGGTTGAATATCTTTCAGGTAAGGATAATCCAAACTTTTTTGTGATGCCAGAAATTGGATTGGAAATTGCGAAAATAGAAAACCAAGGATTACCTCTTGAAGAAGAAGCCAAATTAAAAGAAGTATTATTTAAAGATTTTGGAGTAAAATCTGAACGTATTCACACATTGAATCAGCTATTAAAGGCCTATGCCCTGTTTGAAAAAGATATTCAGTATGTTGTGATAGACAATAAAGTTATGATTGTTGATGAGCAGACCGGACGTATCATGGATGGTCGTAGATATAGTGACGGGTTACACCAAGCTATTGAAGCTAAAGAAAATGTGAAAATTGAAGATGCCACACAAACTTTTGCTACTGTGACACTTCAGAACTATTTTAGAATGTACAAAAAACTGTCTGGTATGACGGGAACGGCGGTTACTGAAGCTGGAGAGTTTTGGGAAATCTATAAGTTAGATGTGGTTGAAATTCCAACCAATCGACCTATTGTACGTGATGACAGAGAAGATTTGGTATATAAAACAAAACGTGAAAAATATAATGCGGTTATTGATGAAGTTACAAAATTATCAGAAGCTGGTCGCCCTGTATTAATTGGAACCACCTCCGTAGAAATTAGTGAGTTATTGGGAAAAATGTTAACCATTAGAAAAATTCCTCACAACGTATTAAATGCTAAAATGCATAAAAAAGAAGCCGACATTGTAGCTGAAGCTGGTCAACCTGGTCAGGTAACTATTGCCACCAACATGGCTGGCCGTGGTACGGATATTAAATTATCTGAAGAAGTTAAAAAAGCGGGTGGTTTGGCCATTGTTGGTACAGAACGTCATGATTCTCGTCGTGTGGACAGACAGTTACGTGGTCGTGCCGGTCGTCAGGGAGATCCGGGTAGTTCTCAGTTTTATGTATCGCTTGAAGACAATCTCATGCGTTTATTTGGCAGTGAGCGTATTGCTAAGATGATGGATAGAATGGGATTAAAAGAAGGTGAAGTCATTCAACATTCCATGATATCCAAATCTATTGAACGTGCACAGAAAAAAGTGGAGGAAAACAACTTTGGGGTACGTAAGCGTTTGTTAGAATATGATGATGTTATGAATGCGCAACGTGAAGTTGTTTACAAACGTCGTCGTCATGCATTACATGGAGAGCGACTTAGAGTTGACCTAGCCAATATGATTTTTGATACTACAGAAGTCATTGCCGAAGCTAATAAAGGAGCGAATGATTTTAAAAACTTCGAGTTTGAATTGATCAGATATTTTTCAATGCCTTCTCCTATTTCTGATGCAGATTTTGGAAAGTTAACAGTGCAAGAAATCACTTCTAAAGTTTATAAGGCTGCTTTTGATCATTACAAAGATAAAATGACTCGTAATGCAGATATTGCCTTTCCTGTCATTAAAAATGTGTATGAAACACAGCGCGATAAGTTCAAAAGAATAGTCGTGCCCTTTACGGATGGCATTAAAACCTTGCAAGTAGTTACTGATCTTGAAAAAGCCTATGAAACTAAAGGAAAACAGTTAATCACAGATTTTGAGAAAAACATTGCATTGGCCATCATTGATGATGCTTGGAAAACCCATTTACGTAAAATGGATGAATTAAAACAATCTGTTCAATTAGCAGTTCATGAACAAAAAGATCCTTTATTGATTTACAAATTTGAAGCTTTTGAATTATTCAAAGCCATGATTGA
>DATCZQ010000092.1:0-16295 GCA_036525815.1 Yeosuana sp.
GACGTAGCGACCCTTGTAAATCGTTCTCTTTAATTTTATAGTTGTGAATTAAATCAGCAACCAATTGATTCGTATGATCATCAGTAGTCCACTTTCCAGATACTAAATGCGCATAATCATCAACAGCATTTAACATTTTTAAAGTGAATTTTTTACCTTTTGGTAATACTTCTTCACCTAAATCATTATAAATTCCTTGAGCTGTTTTTCCATTTACAATATTGAATAATTTGTCAATTAAAACGTTTTTTAATTCCTCAAATTTAGCATCATAAATAGCCTCTAATTGCGCGATATCATCCTTATCCTGAGCTCTTTTTCGCTTATCTTTAACAGCACGAGCAAATAATTTTTTATCAATCACAACCCCATTTAATGATGGCGAAGCTTTTAAAGACGCATCTTTAACATCTCCCGCCTTATCACCAAAAATGGCACGTAATAATTTTTCTTCAGGAGTTGGGTCACTTTCTCCTTTAGGAGTAATTTTTCCGATAAGAATATCACCAGGTTTCACTTCGGCACCAATACGAATCATACCATTTTCATCCAAATCTTTTGTCGCTTCTTCTGAAACGTTTGGAATGTCATTGGTTAATTCTTCATTACCTAACTTAGTGTCTCTTACTTCTAAAGAATATTCATCAATATGAATAGATGTGAAAATATCTTCTCTCACCACTTTTTCAGAAATTACAATGGCATCTTCAAAGTTATACCCCTTCCAAGGCATAAAAGCTACTTTCATGTTTCTACCTAATGCCAACTCACCTTTTTGAGTCGCATAACCTTCACATAATACTTGACCTTTAGTCACTTTATCTCCTTTAACCACAATTGGTTTTAGATTGATACTAGTCCCTTGGTTTGTTTTTCTGAACTTTACAAGAGGATATGTTTTAACATCACTGTCAAAACTTACCTTTGCTTCATCTTCAGTACGATTGTACTTAATAATAATCTCAGTAGCATCAACGTATTGTACAACACCATCACCTTCTGCATTTATTAATACTCGTGAATCTGAAGCTACTTGACGTTCCAATCCAGTTCCAACAATTGGTGCTTGAGGCAACAATAATGGTACTGCTTGACGCATCATGTTTGATCCCATCAGTGCTCTGTTTGCATCATCATGTTCCAAAAACGGGATTAATGAGGCCGAAATAGAAGAAATTTGATTAGGTGCTACATCCGTAAAATGAAGGTTTGACGGATCAATTACCGGGAAATCTCCTTCCATTCTTGCAATTACCTTTTCATGCAATATTTTTCCATTGTCATCAACCTTAACAGTTGCTTGAGCGATTAATTTTCCTTCCTCTTCTTCAGCACTTAAATATATCGGAGTGTTTTTAATATCAACTACACCATTAGTAACAGGACGGTATGGTGTTTCAATGAATCCCATAGAATTCACTTTTGCATATACAGAAAGTGAAGAAATCAAACCAATGTTTGGTCCTTCTGGTGTTTCAATTGGACATAAACGCCCGTAATGAGTATAGTGAACGTCACGAACCTCAAACCCAGCTCTTTCTCTAGATAAACCTCCAGGTCCTAGGGCTGATAAACGACGTTTGTGAGTAATCTCAGCAAGTGGGTTGGTTTGATCCATAAACTGAGATAACTGGTTTGTCCCAAAGAATGAATTAATTACTGAAGACAAGGTCTTAGCATTAATTAAATCTATAGGAGTAAACACTTCGTTATCACGAACGTTCATACGCTCACGAATAGTACGCGCCATACGAGCTAAACCTACACCAAACTGTTGAGATAATTGTTCACCAACAGTACGTACACGACGGTTAGATAAGTGATCAATATCATCAATTTCTGCTTTAGAGTTAATAAGCTCTATTAAATATTTAATGATAGTGATGATATCTTCTTTGGTAAGCACTTGCTTATCCATTCCAATATCAAGACCTAATTTTTTGTTCATTCTGTAACGCCCCACTTCACCTAAAGAGTAACGTTGATCACTAAAGAATAATTTATCTATAATTCCACGCGCTGTTTCCTCATCTGGTGGCTCAGCATTACGTAATTGTCTATAAATATGCTCAACAGCCTCTTTTTCAGAGTTTGTTGGATCTTTTTGTAACGTATTATGTATGATGGCATAATCCCCTTGTTGTGCACTTTCTTTATGTAAAAGAATCGTCTGAACATCAGCTTCTATAATTTCTTCAACATTATCCTTATCAAGAACCGTGTCACGATCAAGTACAATTTCATTACGCTCAATAGAAACTACTTCTCCTGTATCTTCATCAACGAAATCTTCATGCCATGTGTTAAGAACACGGGCAGCAAGCTTGCGACCTAGTACTTTCTTTAATCCAGATTTTGATACTTTTACTTCTTCAGCAAGATCAAAAATCTCTAATATATCTTTATCACGTTCAAAACCTATAGCTCTAAACAATGTTGTAACAGGTAACTTTTTCTTTCTATCAATGTAAGCATACATTACCTGGTTAATATCTGTTGCAAATTCTATCCAAGAACCCTTAAATGGAATAACCCTAGCAGAATATAATTTTGTTCCGTTAGCATGGAATGATTGTCCAAAGAAAACACCTGGTGAACGATGCAATTGTGATACAACAACACGCTCAGCACCATTAATAACAAAAGTACCGCTTGGTGTCATATAAGGAATTGTACCTAAATACACATCTTGTACAATGGTTTCAAAATCCTCATGTTCAGGATCAGTACAATACAATTTTAACCTTGCCTTTAGCGGAACGCTATATGTAAGCCCTCTTTCAATACACTCATCAATAGCATATCTTGGTGGATCTACAAAGTAATCTAAAAATTCTAATACGAATTGATTACGTGAATCTGTAATAGGAAAGTTCTCCATAAAGGTATTATACAGACCTTCATCTCCTCTTTCTTCAGATTTTGTTTCTAATTGGAAAAAATCCTGGAAGGATTTAATCTGAATATCCAGAAAATCTGGGTATTCGGTTCTATTTACAATAGATGAGAAATTTAATCTTTCAGCTTGTGTTGATAACATCAATGGACGGAATTATGATTAAAAAAAATATTTAAAGCGTATCTAATGATTATATACGCAAAATGGTCTAGGTCTTGAAGTTAACCTTCAGACCTAAACCTTTGTATTGTCAGAATGCTAAGCTTACTTAAGCTCAACCTCAGCTCCAGCTTCTTCTAATGAAGCTTTTAATCCTTCTGCTTCATCTTTAGAAACAGCTTCTTTTACTGGGCTTGGTGCATTATCAACTAGTTCTTTAGCTTCTTTTAAACCTAAACCAGTTAATTCTTTTACTAATTTTACTACAGCTAATTTAGAAGCACCTGCTGCTTTTAAGATTACTGTAAATTCAGTTTGAGCTTCAGCAGCATCTTCACCACCTCCAGCAGGACCAGCAGCAACAGCTACAGCTGCAGCAGCAGGCTCAATGCCATACTCTTCTTTTAAAATAGTAGCTAACTCGTTTACTTCTTTTACTGTTAAGTTAACTAATTGTTCTGCGAAATTTTTTAAATCTGCCATTTTTCTATCGTTTTAATAAATTTTTAATTTTAATATAATTGTTATAGTGCGTACTATTTAATGTTATCTCTATTTTTCAGATAACGTTTTTAATATACCTGCCAGTTTACCACCACTTGATTTAAGTGCTGATACAACATTTTTAGCTGGAGATTGTAGTAATCCTATAATCTCTCCTATCATTTCTTCTTTAGATTTGATATCTACTAAGGCATCTAATTGCTCATCACCAATATAAATCGCTTGTTCAATGAAAGCCCCTTTTAATAAAGGTTTGTCCGATTTTTTACGAAACGCTTTAATTATTTTGGCTGGAGCATTTCCAGTCTCAGAATACATTACAGAGGTATTACCTTTCAAAACCTTTGGTAAGTCTCCAAAATCTTTATCTGAGGCTTCCATTGCTTTTGCAAGTAATGTATTTTTAATTACTGCTAATTTTACGTTTGATTTAAAACAAATACGACGTAAATCTGAAGTGCTACCTGCATTTAATCCTGAAATATCTGCTAAATAAATATTAGCATTATCGGCTAATTGTAAAGTTAACTCTTCAATTACTTGTGATTTTTCTTCTCTTGTCATAATAAAAGTTTTTAACTAATTAACCAACTTTAGGATCAACAGCAACACTTGGACTCATAGTACTAGAGATATAAATACTCTTTACATAAGTTCCTTTTGATGCAGTTGGCTTTAATTTAATTAATGTATGTATTAGTTCATTTGCATTACCTGCAATTTTATCAGCACTAAATGATGCTTTTCCTATTGGTGCATGTACAATACCTGTTTTATCAACTTTAAAGTCAATTTTACCAGCTTTTACTTCTGTAACAGCTTTTGCTACATCCATAGTAACTGTCCCTGTTTTTGGGTTTGGCATTAAGCCACGTGGACCTAATATACGTCCTAACGGACCTAATTTACCCATAACACTTGGCATTGTAATAATAACATCAACATCTGTCCAACCATTTTTGATTTTATCCAGATATTCATCTAATCCAACATAATCAGCACCAGCTTCCTTAGCTTCTGCTTCCTTATCTGGCGTTACTAATGCTAAAACTTTCATGTCTTTACCAGTACCATGAGGTAATGATACAACACCTCTTACCATCTGATTCGCTTTTCTAGGATCAACTCCTAATTTTACAGCGATATCTACAGAGGCATCAAATTTAGTAAACGTAATATCCTTTACTAATGCTGATGCTTCATTAATAGAATAAAGTTTTCCTTTTTCTATTTTTGCTAAAGCTTCTTTTTGCTTTTTTGTTAATCTTGCCATTTTTTAATGTCTTTAATAGATTACTTTGGTGCGTTTCCGGTTACGGTTATACCCATAGACCTTGCGGTACCTGCAATCATTCTCATAGCTGATTCAATAGTAAATGCATTTAAATCTACCATTTTGTCTTCTGCTATAGTCTTGATTTGATCCCATGAAACTTTAGCTACTTTTTTTCGGTTTGGTTCTCCTGAACCTTTCTTTAACTTGGCCGCTTCTAATAATTGTACTGCAGCTGGAGGAGTTTTAATTACAAAGTCAAATGATTTGTCTTTGTAAACCGTGATAGCCACAGGTAATACTTTACCTGGCTTATCTTGAGTTCTAGCATTAAATTGCTTACAGAACTCCATAATATTAACTCCAGCAGCACCTAAAGCGGGTCCAACCGGTGGCGACGGATTCGCAGCACCTCCCCGAACTTGTAACTTAACTACTTTACTAATTTCTTTTGCCATTTTAAATAATTTAGTTTGATACGCTTCTTAAAATGAAGCTGAAGAGCGTATCGATATATTTGTGTAACAATTATTATACTTTTTCTACTTGCATAAAGCTTAATTCCAACGGCGTTTTTCTTCCGAAGATTTTTACCATTACTTCCAGCTTACGCTTCTCTTCATTAATTTTCTCAATCGTTCCATCAAAGCCATTAAATGGTCCATCTATAACTTTGACGGTTTCCCCTTTAGTAAAAGGTATGGATACATTAGAATCTGCATCCACCGCCAATTCATCAACTTTACCTAACATTCTGTTCACTTCAGATTGTCTTAACGGCACCGGGTCACCACCTTTAGTTTCTCCCAAAAAGCCAATAACATTTGTTACTGACCTAATAATGTGAGGCACTTCTCCAGTCAAGTTGGCTTGAATCATAATATATCCAGGAAAGAAAACTTTTTCTTTGTGAATTTTTTTTCCGTTTCTTATTTGAATAACTCTTTCTGTAGGAACTAATACTTGATCAACATAATCTTGAAGACCTAAACGAGCAATCTCATTCTCAATGTAAGTCTTAATTTTATTTTCTTGACCACTTACAGCTCTAACTACATACCATTTTTTACCACCTGCTTCAGACATAGAATTTAATTTTACTGTTAATTAATTAATTGAAAGTAAAACGTTATCACTTTACTGAATACAGTATCAACGCCCCAAATTGCCAAAGAAAAAATAATTGAAAATACCGCCACTAAAACAGTTAAACTTTGAGCCTCAGCCCAAGGTGTCCAACTTACATTGTTTTTAAGCTCTCCAAATGATTCTTTGATATAATTTACAATTCCAGTCATTTATTTTTCTTTATTAGAAAGGTTCAAAATTTACTCTATATGAATAAATCCCTTTTATCTCATTTTTAACTTCTGAAATTTTAACAATTCAAAAGGTATAATTTTCCAAGCACGGGTTGAGAGACTCGAACTCCCGACACCTGGTTTTGGAGACCAGTGCTCTACCAACTGAGCTAAACCCGTAAATATAAGTCAAGGTATTCCGTTTTTTTACGGAATACCTTAACTTCTTATTTTACTAAATTAATTAGTCTAAAATCTCAGTTACCTGACCAGCACCTACAGTTCTACCTCCTTCACGGATAGCGAAACGTAGACCAAGATTCATTGCAATTGGTTGAATTAAATCAACAGTAATTGTCAAGTTATCTCCAGGCATAACCATTTCTACTCCAGATGGTAAAGAAATAGTTCCAGTCACGTCAGTTGTACGCACATAAAATTGTGGACGATAGTTATTATGGAATGGAGTATGACGTCCACCTTCTTCCTTTTTCAAGATATAAACCTCAGCTTTAAATTTAGCATGTGGCGTTACAGAACCTTTTTTACAGATAACCATACCTCTTGAGATTTGAGTTTTTTCAATACCTCTTAATAAGATACCTACGTTATCTCCAGCTTCACCTCTATCTAATATTTTACGGAACATTTCAACTCCAGTAATAGTAGAAGTTAATTTTTCAGCACCCATACCAATAATATCTACAACATCACCTGTATTTGCAATTCCAGTTTCGATACGACCTGTAGCAACAGTTCCACGACCGGTAATTGAGAATACATCTTCAATTGGCATTAAGAATGGTTTTTCAACATCACGTACTGGTAATTCAATCCAAGAATCAACAGCTTCCATTAATTGCATTACTGTATCAACCCATTTCTCTTCACCATTTAAAGCACCTAAAGCAGAACCAGCAATAACAGGACCATTATCTCCATCATACTCATAGAAACTTAATAAGTCTCTGATCTCCATTTCTACTAACTCTAGTAACTCATCATCATCAACCATATCCACTTTGTTCATAAAAACAACCATACGTGGAATACCTACTTGACGACCTAATAAGATGTGCTCGCGCGTTTGTGGCATAGGACCATCAGTAGCCGCAACCACTAAAATAGCACCATCCATTTGAGCAGCACCAGTTACCATGTTCTTAACGTAATCCGCGTGACCTGGACAGTCAACGTGTGCATAGTGACGGTTTGCAGTTGAATACTCAACGTGTGATGTATTAATAGTAATACCTCTTTCTTTTTCTTCAGGAGCGTTATCGATAGAATCGAAACTTCTCATTTCAGACAATCCTGCTTTCGCTAATACAGTTGTAATAGCTGCAGTTAAAGTTGTTTTACCGTGATCAACGTGTCCAATTGTACCAATATTTAAGTGTGGTTTGGAACGATCAAAATTTGCCTTTGCCATGTTTAATTTATTTAATCTTAGTTATATAATAATATTAGTGTCTATTTTTAAAACTTTGATAGAGCCAATGACGGGAATTGAACCCGTGACCTCTTCCTTACCAAGGAAACGCTCTACCCCTGAGCTACACCGGCTTTAAAAAAGAGCGGGAGACCGGGTTCGAACCGGCGACATTCAGCTTGGAAGGCTGACGCTCTACCAACTGAGCTACTCCCGCAATTAATTACAAAATCCAATGTTTAAAATGTGGGGAGAGCAGGATTCGAACCTGCGAAGGTGAAACCAACAGATTTACAGTCTGTCCTCGTTGGCCGCTTGAGTATCTCCCCAATTAAAAACTTTTCACTCTATTTAAAGAACTTGAGCCGATAGAGGGACTCGAACCCACGACCTGCTGATTACAAATCAGCTGCTCTAGCCAGCTGAGCTACATCGGCTTTTTCTTACTTTTTTCACATAAAAAAAGCCCGCTATTTCTAACGGACTGCAAATGTATAGAATTATTTTTTTAATCAAAACATTTTTCAATAAATTTTATTACAAATGTGGTCTTAATTTTTCTTTTCTCTTTTTTAATTGTCTTTCTAAGGAAGCTACAGCCATATCTACACCTTCTTCAAAGGTTTTACATTGCTTTTTTACTACTAAACTATCTCCAGGCACACTTACTCTCGCTTCAAATATTTTATTTTCCTTATCACTTGTGTTTTCAACTTTTAAAAAAACATCCGAAGAAATGATTTTATCATAAAATAAATCCAACTTATCCATACGCTTTTGAACAAAATCTATCAGTTTCTGATCTGCATTAAAATTCACTGATTGCGTGTTTACTTTCATACTTTTTATTTTTCGGTTAGACAATAATTATTACTGTTCTATTTTTTACTCCTAGGGTGTGCATTCACATGTACTTTTTTTAACTCTGCTATACTATTATGTGTATAAACCTGAGTAGCAGCTAAACTTGAATGTCCTAAAAGTTCTTTAACAGCATTTAAATCAGCACCTTGATTCAGCAAATGTGTTGCAAAAGAATGCCTTAATATATGTGGGCTCTTTTTTACCTTTGAAGATGCTATACTAAAATAATCATTTATTATTCTGTAAACAAGTGTTTCATATATTTTAACTCCCTTTTTTGTTAAAAACAAACGATCATTATCGTGCATAATTTCAAGACCATCTCGTGATTTTAGGTATTGATTCATTGTTTCTAAAACTGGCTTGATTAAAGGCACAATGCGTTCTTTATTACGTTTTCCTAATACCTTTAAAGTTTTATTATTAAAATCAACACTGCTTAGTTTTAATTCAACCAATTCTATGCGTCTAATACCTGTTGAGTAAAAGAGTTCAATAATCAGCCTATTACGTATTCCTTCAAAATCATCTTCAAAATGCAATTCATCCAGCACCATATTTATCTCTGTCTCTGAAAAAGGTATTTGAATTTTTTTGCTTGTTTTTAATGCCTTATGTTTTGCTAATGGATTAGCTTGAATCTCACCTGTCTTCATCAAAAATTTATAATAGGTGTTTAATGAAGACATTTTCCTGTTGATACTTCTATTTGAAATATTGCTTTCAACCAGAAAAACTATCCAATTCCTTATTTGTGGATAATTAATACTTTGTATATCATTTGAAGCATACTCCTCTTTAATGAATTTTTTAAAACTTTCTAAATCATTTTCATAGGCAGAAACTGTAAGTTTTGAGTATTTTTTTTCTAACAGTAAATAATCTGTAAATGAATTAAATGACATTTATGGAAATTTTAGGCACAAAGCTAAATGTACAAAGTTTTATTGGTATTTGGAGTGAGATCAAAAAAAATCCCGCAAGATGCGGGATTTCATTTTATATAAGCGCTGTAGATTATATATCTTCAGCATCTCTTAATCCTTGAATGTATTGAGCTTTCTGAATTTGAGCTCTACGTTCTACAGATGGCTTTGTAAATTGTTTACGAGCTTGTAACTGACGTTTTGTTCCAGTCTTATCAAACTTTCTTTTAAAACGCTTTAACGCTCTATCTATATTTTCTCCTTCTTTAATTGGTATTATTAACATAGTGTCTTAACCTCCTCTCTTTTAAATTTCGGTCTGCAAATATAAAAACTAATTAATAATTAACAATTAAATTTTAAAAAATTATGTTGCTGGTTTATATTCTTTTTTATCAATTATAATTTTAGCCAAAATTTCTCTTAGTATTTCTGAGGTCCCTCCTCCTATTGGTCCCAATCTGCTATCTCTTAAAAGACGAGCCATTGGATAATTTTCCATATAGCCATAACCTCCTAAAAATTGTAAGCATTGATAAATTACATCATCAGCCATTTTAGTTGATTTTAATTTGGACATGGTAGCCTCTTTTACCACATACTGATTTTTATTCAATCTGTAGGCCACTGAGTAATTAAACTCTTTACATATTTCCATTTCAGTATATAAATCTGCTATATTGTGCCTCAGCGCTTGAAACTTATCAATTGATCTTCCAAAAGCTTCTCTTTCAGACATATATTGTAACGCATATTCTAAAGCGAATTCAGCTCGCGCATGTGCATTGATTCCCATAATTAGCCGTTCTAAAGAAAAGTGTTGCATAATATATCCAAAACCTCCATTCTCATGTCCTAAAAGATTTGTGAGAGGCACTTTAACATTATCAAAAGCAATTTCACCGGTATCTGAAGCTCTCCAACCTAATTTATCTAGTTTAGTAGCCGACAAACCTTCAGATTCTCTATCTACTACAAAAATACTAATTCCTTTATTTCCTAATTCTGGACTTGTTTTTGCCGCAACTATCAAATAATCACTGTAAAACCCATTTGTTATAAAAGTTTTTGAACCATTTAATATATAAGAATCTCCCTCTTTCACAGCGGTTGATCTCATTCCTGCCACATCGCTTCCCCCAAAAGGCTCTGTTATGCATAAACAACCAATTTTATCTCCAGAAATACTTGGCGTTAAATAACGTTGCTTAATATCATGATTACCTTCTTTATTAAGATGCGTCATTGCTAAATAAACATGAGCCCAAATGGCAGCCGCAAAGCCACCAGAATTAATTTTTTGAAGCTCTTCTAAAAGAATGACCGCATAAAAAAGATCTAAGTTTAAACCACCATAGGCTTCTGGGTATGAAATTCCAAAAAAACCCATATCGCCAAATTTCTTCCAAATAAACCTATCTATAGTTCCGGATTTTTCCCATTTTTCAATATGTGGTACTACTTCCTTTTTTAAAAAATCTTGAATACTCTCTCTAAAAAGTTTATGTTCTTCGGTGAAGTACAAACTATTCATAAGCCTTAATTTTTGTTTTTTTTAATCGAGGGACAAATATAATTTAATTATCTCGATTTTATTTACAGGGAAGTCTTTAACTTTTGTTAATTCGTCTAGAGATTTATAACCTTCTCGAAGTTGCCTTTGTTCTATAATATTATGAGCTACCTCATAATCTATATGTTGTATAGTAACAAGCTGGTCAACAGTAGCCGTATTTAAATTCATTTTTTGGATTTGTCTTGGGGTTTTGACTGTAAATTCATTGGTTATTTTTTCAATGACTTCTGGTGTTATTCCATTGACATCTTGCAATTGCACATCAGCTATAAACCCATCTACAAATTTACTTCTTAGCTTGATTATTTTCTCTGAATAATATGCTCCAATACCGTTTATGGTTTGTAATTGTTCTGCAGTGGCTTTATTTAAATCCTTTTTTTCTGCGAAAGTTTTTGGTTTATTATTTGAATATGAATTATTTTGTTTTGGATTGGTAACCCATTCCGGAAATTTAAAATAAGGTGAGATTTGATTCAATAAGGAATCTGAAACTTTGGTCACCTCTTGAAATTGTTTTATCGAATTAATCCAATCCCCTTGGTTTCTAAATATTAATAACCTATCAATTTCATCGGTACTCATCCCTAAAGTATAACCTTTATAATCGGTAATATAATTTGGATTGAAAGGATAAATCTTTGGAGCCCTTTCTTCTCTCTCAATTTGTTTTAAAGAATCTATTTCCCTTTCATACCTTTTTAATTCCTCAATATTGATGGTATATTCTGAATTAGAAAAATCGACAAAAAAATAAATACATTGTAGTATAATTATGATTATTACCAATAAAAAAATCCCATTCCGTTGACTTTTAGAAAACTTGAAATGGGAATTCATAATTATTTATATAAATTAAAGCTAGTCATTTAAAGCTTCTGATTTGAGCTTAATCGCGTCAAGATATCTTTTCAATTGCTTTTTAACAACAGGAAATAAGAAATAAAGACCTACCATATTCGGGAATACCATGGCAAATATCATGGCGTCAGAGAAATCCCAAATAGACTTCATACTTGCTGCTGCTCCAATAACTACAAAAGTTAAGAATAAAAATTTATAAGTTAAATCTGCAGCCTTACCTCTTCCAAATAAATATTTCCAAGACTGTAAACCGTAATATGACCATGAAATCATGGTTGATACTGCAAACAATACTACGGCAATAGTTAAAAATACATTAGAGTAAGGAATATACTCTGCAAAAGCTTTGGCCGTTATACCTGCACCCTCAAAAGATTCACCATTAATAATGGCAACACCTTGTCCTGTAATATCGCCATACTCGAAGAAACCTCCAAAATTAAAAATGATAATTACTAGAGCTGTCATGGTACAAATTACGACTGTATCAATAAAGGGCTCAAGCAGTGCTACTAAACCTTCACTGGCAGAATATTTAGTTCTTACAGCTGAATGCGCAATAGATGCAGACCCTGCTCCAGCTTCATTTGAAAAAGCGGCTCTTTTAAAACCAACTAACAAGACCCCTATAAATCCTCCAACACCAATAGCCTTTGGATTAAATGCTTCAGTCATAATCAAACTTATCGCATCATCAATTAACGTGAAATTGCTTAAAATGATATAAAGGCAACAAAATATATAAAGTAAGGCCATAAATGGTACTACTTTTTCAGTTACTGAAGCGATTCGCTTAATACCACCAATAATAATGATACCTACTGTGATTGCTAAAATAACCCCAATCCAAAAGCCAGCACCAGTACTTTGCAAACCTAATAAATCTTTTAAGACAATAGTTGCTTGATTAGACTGTGCTGCATTACCACCACCAAAGGATCCGCCAATACAAAATATAGAAAACAAAACAGCGGTTACTTTTCCAAGATTGGCAAAACCTCTTTCTTTTAAACCTTTTCTAAGATAATACATAGGGCCACCATAAACAGTTCCATCTTCTCCAACATCTCTATACTGTACTCCTAAAGTACACTCCACAAATTTGGTTGACATACCTAAGAACCCACAAATAATCATCCAAAAGGTTGCCCCTGGGCCTCCTAGTGCAATAGCTAAAGCTACACCTGCAATATTACCGTTACCAACAGTACCGGATACCGCAGTGGCCAATGCTTGAAAATGACTGACTTCTCCTTCATGACTTTCGTCTCTTATGGTATCAACAATATCGCCATCAACAGCTAATTCATTCTCAACACTTATCAGATGGTCTTCAATATCATCTATTTTATTGATATCTACTCCTTGCGCTATTCCTCCTTCACCATAAAGTGCTTTGGCACCATGTTTTTCGATATCTTCATATTTACCTCTTACAGTACTTATAGCTCTCCAGAAATACCTAACATTGGGAAAACCAAAATAAATAGTGAAAAATGCCGCACTAACTACCAATAGAATTAAAACAAAAGGAGTGCCTCCTACTTCAAAGAAAACAACATTCGAGAAAAAATCTGAAACAGGTTTAAATGCCTGATCAATTTGTTGATCTAACCCTATTTCTGATTCTTGTGAAAATGTTACTATTGGAATAATTAAAGTGAGAATTGAAAGAAGATATTTCTTCATAAAATTTGTGTTTGTTAGTGTTTTAATGAAAGATTCTTACTAAAAGTTAGCAAGATGCTAAAAAAAAATGAGCTTTTTTAAAAAATAGTTGTTAAAATCGTCGTTTTGTTAATCAATATTATATTCAGAATTTAAAGCATCTATTTGTTCAGGTCTGCCTAAAACAATTATTTTAGAATTAGGAGTTAATTTAAGATCTGCCTCTGGATTTACTATGTATTCACCATTTTCATCCTTATAACCAATGACCGTACAACCCGTTTTTCTTCTTAAATCTAAATCCTTAATTGTTTTTACTTCTTTGGTATTATATAATTTTTCAACGGCAACCTCTTCAATATTGATATTCGTTTTACCAACGATAGATAAATTATCAAGAAATTCCATTAAACCAGGAACCACAACCAGAGAAGCCATGTGGTCACCACCAATTTTATCCGGCAAAATCACATTATTAGCACCTGCAAGTTTTAATTTCTCATAAGAAGATTCCTGAGAGGCTCTGCTTATAATATTTATATTTTTATTAATCTGTCTCGTTGAAAGTACCACAAAAAGATTATCAGCATCACTAGGCAAGGCTGAGATAAAGCAAGAGGCTCTATCAACACCAGCCAGCAATAAAATATCATCTTCATTGGCATTACCTATCACATAGGGCACATTATCTGATTGTAATCTTTCAAGCACATCTTTATCCTTTTCTATAACTACAAACGCTTTTTTATAAGCTGCTAGTTTACTTGCTGCCTGTTTACCATTTCTTCCATAACCACAAATAATGATATGGTTTTTTAAACTATCAATCAATTTTTGCATTTTTTTTTGATTTAATTCGTCAACATTATTTTTACTCAAAATATATTCGGTGATAACAGATAAGGCATAACCAACTATTACAATGCTTATTAAAATTAAGAAAACAGTAAATATTTTTGATTCATTATCTAGCGGAACAACCTCACCAAAACCTACTGTTGTTATGGTAATAACAGTCATATACAAGGCATCAATCCAGGTGTAATCTGAAACCACTTTAAAGCCTACAATACCAATAGTCAATAAGGCAAATAATAAAAATACAGCGGTGTAAATCTTTTTTTTAAAAAAAAATAAAAGTGGATTCATAAATCAAATACAGATGAGCGTTTAGTATATAATAAATCTTTAATACCCATCCAAAATGCAATAAACACATAGAGCGCAAAACCAAACCCAACAGTTACAAAGGTTAAATATATAAATGAGGTTCGAACAATTTTTGCTCTAATACCCAATCTATCGGCAATACGCTGACACACATAGTAACCGTGCTTTTGAAAATATAATAAGGTTCTATAAAATATATTCATTAGTTAATTTTTATTACTTCCTAATGGTTTAAAGGAATGTCATTTTTACAATACAGCATACTTGCCACTTTGTTAACAGACATTTCATGCTGCAAATTAATGATTTCCTGTTAATATTGCACTACCTATTGCACATTGTAAACACCTGTTTTTAATACAATATTCGTTTTTTAGTTGAATTAAGCCCTGAGATTGCACAGCAGAAGAAGAAACTGATTTTAAAGACTCAAATTTTTCTACTATAGTATTTGCTTCTGAAGGTATTTGCTCAACCAAACTAATTATTTCGTCATTTATGGTTTTCCCGGTTTGCATAGCATAACTAAACTTTATAGGAACTATGGTATTAATCAACAATAAATTTATGAATGATTTTGTTAATGGTCTTTTTGATGATTTTGAACCTTTTCCAAAGGTATAATGCGATTCCCAAAAAGAAGAAGTAGTTACTGAAAACAAATCATAAAATTCATTTAAAGTTTGACATTCAATAACTTTTGAAAATAGATTTTGAGATTGATGATATAAACCGGCCAACTGTGATAACCGTATGGTTGGAAAATTAGGAGGCCGTAATCTGAAAAACTGAACCGGCATAATGTTTTGATTTGATAACTTAAATTTGTGTTTTAAAAAATGGTATTCTTGCACCAGATTTAAATAATACGGCTCTTGAATATCTTCTTCCAGCAAACCTGCCTGTCCAAATAAAAGCGCCTCTAAAGCAGTTTGATCAGACTGTAATTTTCTAATTATTGAAAAGTCTATAGCCTTTGCTATGCTAAAAAAAGCCTCTCCATTTACTTTAAGTCCAAAGTTTTTGGCCAGCATTTTAAACAACACTCCTTCCCAGTTGTTTTTTGAATCTGTTAAAAGCTGATTGACACTTTCCGTTTTTCTTTCCAATCGTTCCAGATATAATCGTTCCAGCCAGTTTTTCAAAATAAAATGATCAACGCGGTGAAAATCGTTTTCACAATTAATCCATTTTTGAGCTTTTGAAAATAACTTTCCATAATTATTTAAAGCATTTTTAGAAACATAATGCCTTATCTCCAGCGTTGGAATCAATGAATTATCTTTTCTAAACACTTCGGTATCATGTTCCCAGACTACATGCAGAATGACATTATCATAATTGGAATCTGTTTCGTGATTGTGCACATACCAGTCTGACGCCTTTATATGAATCTCAACCATACCAGCCCATAGTTGATTGCCAATGTTTAATTGTGCATTAAAAAAATCAGGACCCGTATTTTCATTATAAGTTCCTACAGATATAATAGAAATAGATTCATTTCCACTAGTTTTTAAATTTGATATATCAAACTTTTTATGTTTCCAGATATAATGTAGAAAGTCTTCTTGCATGTTACTAAGCTAATAAAAGGAATGAAAATTAAATCAAAATTATTTATTTTTCTATTTTTTCATTTTGGCTCAATTTATTAAA
>DATCZQ010000093.1:0-5693 GCA_036525815.1 Yeosuana sp.
TTCCCTATTCTGGAAATGCCTTTCCCAATTAATCTGGAAACAGGCGAATTTGTTTGTGCACATAAAATTTGGGCTGCATCAATTTTACCATGACTCACGTGATCTTTTATCTGATTCATGAAATTTGAGTCAATTTGGGTGGCTGCTTTAATTGCGAACAATCGTTCAAAATAAATATAAATAGCCAAAACAAGCATTAAAAACAATACGCCTATGATCAGCTGCCCTGCAAGACCGCCACTACTAATTAATTCAATTATTGAAAGTGTTTTTTCTACTGATTCTCCTTCTTGGAGTATATCAACGCCTTCTTGGGCATTTTGTATTAATGTATTTAACATATAGTATTTAATTTCTTACCGATTATATAACGTCTTAATTATTTTTAAAGTATATTAAAATAATGTTCTTGTAAACATAAAAGCTGCAGCACCTACTAAAAACCCTATTAAGGCTAACCAGGAAATCTTTTTTAAATACCAGAAAAAATCAATTTTTTCCATTCCCATAGCAACAACACCTGCAGCTGAGCCTATAATTAACATACTACCTCCTGTACCTGCTGAATATGCTACAAAATGCCATAATTCATTATCCATTGCCTCTGAGAACATCCCTAAACTAGCAGCCACTAAAGGCACATTATCAATAACAGCAGAACCTACCCCTAACAAGAGAATGACTAAATCTGAAACTCCTGAATGATGTAATTCTGTTCCTAACATCGGCATATTTTCTTTTAAAGAATTGGCAAACTCGAACAATATTCCTAATGATTCCAGAGCTGCAACCGCCATTAATATTCCTAAGAAGAATAAGATACTTGGTAATTCAATTTTTGATAATGAATGATGCACAGGACTGTGCAATGCATGCGCATCACTTTCCTCTGAATCAAATACGGTCAAACTAAATTTAGAACTGGTATACATTTCAGCAAATATAGCCACTACACCTAAGGAAAGCATCATGCCAACATATGGAGGCAAATGTGTAATCATTTTAAATATTGGAACAAAAACAATGGCACCTAATCCTAAATAGAGCATAGTACTACTGAATCTAGATTTCTTTTTTTCTTCAACTTCTTCCACTTGCTCCAATTCTCCTCTGAAAACTGGAAGAAAAGAAGCAATAAATGTAGGTACTGCCATACATAAAAAAGAGGGCACAAATAAATATCCAATTAAATGTCCTGTACTTACTTTTTTACCAATCCACAACATAGTAGTAGTGACATCTCCTATTGGAGACCAAGCCCCACCAGCATTAGCAGCAACAATTATTAACCCAGCATAATATAATCGAACATCTCTGTCTTTTACTATTTTTTGTAGAATTGAAATAAGAACAATAGTCGCTGTTAAGTTATCTATAATGGCTGATAAAATAAAGGCCAAAATTGAAAAAATCCATAAAATCTTTGTTTTCTTTTTTGTTTTAACAAAGTCCTTTATGGTTGAAAACCCATCAAAATAATCAATGATTTCAACAATAGTCATGGCTCCTAATAAGAAGACCAAAATCTCGGCTGTTTTACCTAAATGGTGTAGCAAGGTTTCCTCCATGAGATGCAATTTTTCTTCTCCAGAAAGTAGCCCAAACCCTTCGAGCATAGAATGTTTAGCAGAATCAAACCATTGTGGAAAAGTTTCAATCCCCAACGAAATTAAAGCCCAACAAATAGCCATCATGACCAACGCTGGTATTAGTTTATCTATTTTTAAACTATGCTCCAAAGTAATGGCTAAATAGCCCATTACAAATACTAAAATAATTGCTGCTTCCATAAATTATATTTAAATGAGTTGGTCTAATGCGATTTCAAATGCTGTCTCGCTAATTCCTGTTTTACTGTGTTTTTTATTATATACGTTTTCCAATGCTTCTTTTATTCTATTTGAAGTATCATTAAAAATAGCTTCATCTGTCATTTGTACTCTTCGCTCCATAAAATACGCAAAAACTCTGGCCATTCCACAGTTGGAAATAAAGTCTGGTATTAAACTGACCCTATTATCTGTATGCTCCATTATCGGCCCAAAGAAAATTTCCTTATCGGCAAAAGGCACATTAGCACCGCATGAAATTACTTCCAAACCACTATCAATGAGTTCATCAATCTGATTAATAGTAATCAATCTTGAAGCAGCACAAGGTGCAAATATTTCAGCCTCAAGAGACCATATTTTTTTATTTATTTCTTCAAATGAAATTAAATTCTCACTAACTACTGTATTGCCAGTTTTTGCTAAAAATAAACTTTTTATTTCTTCAAATGAAAAACCTTCTTCATTTATTAAACCACCAACAGCATCTATAATCCCAACAATTTTAACGCCCATTTGAGACAGGTAAAAAGCTGCTGCTGCTCCGACATTACCAAATCCTTGAATTATCGCACGTTTACCTTCAACATTACCACCATATATAACATAAAATTGCTTCACAGCTTCTGCTACTCCAAACCCGGTAATCATATCAGCTACCGTGTATTTTCTTGACACACTTGGTGAATATATTGGGTTTTCTATAACTTTTATAACACCCTGACGTAATTGTCCTATTCTATTTATTTTATCAGCTTCCGTTGGTTTAAAGTGCCCGTTAAAGACCCCTTCTTGCGGATGCCAAACACCACTGGCTTCGGTGATTGGAATTACTTCATGTATTTCATCAACATTTAAATCGCCGCCAGTACCATAATAACTTTTTAGTAATGGAGATACCACTTTATACCAGCGCTCTAAAACCTCCTTCTTCCTTGGGTCATTAGGATCAAAATCAATTCCCGATTTGGCTCCACCTATGGCAGGACCAGAAACAGTAAATTTAATTTCCATAGTTTTAGCTAGTGATAAAACTTCGTTCATATCAAGACCTTTACGCATTCGGGTTCCACCGCCAGCTGCACCGCCTCTTAATGAGTTTATGACTACCCATCCCTCTGCTTCACTTTCAGAATCTTTCCAGTTAAAAACTATCTCTGGACTCTTATTTTCATACTTTTTTAATAATTCTTTCATCAATTAATATTTAAAACATTTTCATTTAACAACTTAAAAGTTCTGCGCATTAAATATGAAAGGTCAAAGCTGAGTCATCTTGGAAAGTGATTTAATTATTAATATAACAAATATAAAAAACTATAGACCCTAATGGTTTAATTTTTAAAAAATTTTATTTGTGAAATACGTAACCGGAACTATGATCATGCAGTGCGCCAGTAACTGAATGTAAACAATTATTATCTCCTCTTAGTTTTAAAACACCTAAAAAACCAAAAATTAAAGCTTCTTTAAATTCAATGATTTCTTTTGAAGGGATAATAATACTATTATTTGAAAGCGATTTAATTCTTTCCATCAAAAATTCATTATACACACCACCGCCTGTAACTAATGCCGAAACATGGCTTCTTTTATTTATTTCATTAGAAATCTGTAACGCGATATGTTCAATAAAGGTTTTCAAAATATCTTTAACATCTAGATTAAAAGAATCTATTAATGGAATTATAAGCGACTTTACCCACTCCAGACCTAAAGATTTAGGAAAAGATCCTTTATAATAATCCAGATTATTTAATTGCTCCAATAAATCATTATTTATTTTTCCTGTAAAAGCAATCCTTCCTCCATCATCAAAATCATAACCTAATTGCCTTACATAATAATTTAAAACAATATTAACCGGACATATGTCATATGCAATTCTCTGATTATCAATTTCATAAGAAATATTCGCAAATCCACCTAGATTTAAACAAAACTCGTACTGAGAAAACAATAAGGCATCACCTATAGGGACTAATGGAGCGCCTTGTCCACCCAGCTCAACATCTTGAACTCTAAAATCACATACAATGGTTTGTTGTAATTGAGAGGCTAAAATTGGTAAATTACCAATTTGGTACGTCAATTTTTTATGCGGTTGATGTAAAGCCGTATGACCATGTGTGCAAATAGCATCCATGTCCTTAATATTATACCGAAGAATAAAATCTTTTATTTTAGAAGCAAGATATTTTGTGTACTCCTCATCTATTTGGCGCAATTCAATTTCTGATAATAAAACCAAATCTTTAAGAGTAGTATTCCAATACGCATTGTAAGCAATGGTATCTGCATAAAGAATTTGAAAACTCCAGGTGGTGTCGAAATTAAAAGTGGTATAAACTAGGTCTATACCATCTAGTGATGTCCCAGACATCACCCCTATTACCTTATATTGAGATTTTATCATATTCAGTAAAATTAATAATACTCATTGAAAAATTCCCATTAAAAACATATATTTGTGTACATTTTTTATCAAATTAACAATTTATTTTTTACTCATGGATTTTAATCTTACAGAAGAGCATATGATGATTCGCGACGCCGCTCGTGATTTTGCACAAAACGAATTACTTCCCGGTGTTATAGAACGCGATGAAACCCAACATTTTCCTGATGAGTTAGTAAAAAAAATGGGGGCTCTTGGTTTTATGGGAATCATGGTTGATCCAAAATATGGCGGTAGTGGTATGGATGCCATTTCTTATGTCCTTATTATGGAAGAATTATCGAAAATAGATGCATCGGCATCAGTCATCGTCTCAGTAAATAATTCATTAGTGTGCTATGGCCTTGAGGCATTTGGAACGGAGGCTCAAAAGCAAAAATATTTACCCAAATTAGCCACTGGTGATTTTATTGGAGCGTTTTGTTTAAGTGAACCAGAGGCAGGAAGTGACGCCACTTCACAAAAAACATCAGCTATTGATAAAGGAGATCATTATATCCTAAATGGAACAAAAAACTGGATTACAAATGGGGGCCGTTCCGATGTTTACCTGGTCATTGCTCAGACCGATAAAGATAAAGGGTCGCATGGCATTAATGCTTTTATTGTTGAAAAAGGAATGGTAGGTTTTCACATTGGTCCAAAAGAAAATAAATTAGGAATAAGAGGTAGTGATACTCATACATTACAATTTAATGATGTAAAAGTACCCAAAGAAAACCGCATTGGAGAGGATGGCTTTGGTTTTAGGTTTGCTATGAAAACTTTGTCTGGGGGTCGTATTGGTATTGCTGCACAAGCCTTAGGGATTGCACAAGGAGCATATGAACTGGCCAGAAAATATTCAAAGGAACGAAAAGCTTTTGGAACTGAAATTTCAAATCATCAGGCTATAGCCTTTAAGTTAGCCGATATGTATACAGATATTACTGCAGCGCGTCATTTAGTGATGCAAGCTGCTTGGGATAAAGATCAAGGAAATAATTATGACGTCTCTAGTGCCGTGGCAAAATTATATGCTTCTAAAGTGGCAATGGAACATACCGTGGAAGCAGTACAAATACACGGTGGTAATGGTTTTGTAAAAGATTACCATGTTGAACGTTTAATGCGGGATGCCAAAATTACTCAAATTTATGAAGGTACTTCTGAAATTCAGAAGATAGTCATTTCGAGAAGTATACTAAGAGATTAATCAGAACATTTTGTCTATAATCTAAATCCAACTTTTTAAGTTGGATTTTTTTGTTTCTAAATTTTATTACATATATAATAGAAGTTAATAGCAACAAAAAACCCTTCATAAATAAATATGAAGGGTTTCCAAAAAAGGCAACGACCTACTCTCCCACAAATGCAGTACCATCGGCGCTAACGGGCTTAACTTCTCTGTTCGGAATGGTAAG
>DATCZQ010000094.1:0-36027 GCA_036525815.1 Yeosuana sp.
GAATTGGATTTGCGACGGGTTGAACATCTACAATAAATTCCAGAGTGGTTTCATCATAACAGGGGCCATCAGGAGCAGAAGTAGCATTGTTAGTCACGCGAATGGTAATAATCTGGCTAGCGGTTAAAAATGGATTTGGCAACGGGCTTGGTAGTTCATTACCATTTTCATCATAATAGGTGATGGTTACATTGGCTGGATTTTGTGAACCAAGTAAGATACTTTCTATTTGAGAGGCGTCAAAAGGATAGGTTAGAATAGAATCACTGGTGTCGGAATCGCATTGTCTTCCTATGGTGACTGTATTAGCTGTAGGTAGAGATTCAACAATCAATAAATTTTGGAACTCTTTTAAGCCAAGGCAATTATTTCCCAAATCACTTTTTACACGCACCCAAATATTTTGAGAGTCGCGAGAATGGCTGTTTTCGTGGCTAGCCATGTTAATGATTTCATTAATTTCCAATTCAGCATCTAATTGTGTTTCGTAAAAATAAACGGTTACATTAATAGAAGAAAAAACGACATTTGTAATATGATTTTGTATTGCAGTCAAGTCAAACGTTGAGACGCCATCCCTAAGGTCAAGGCCGTCATCACATTGGTAAATAGAATTTGGGTTATATAAATCTAAAGCAGCACTGGAAGGTGTAACTTCTAATGTAAGGGGCACAACCCTTAAACAGCCATTGGTGTTTTCAACCCTAATCCAAACGGTTTCGGGTGTAAAGCCTAGTGCATCCTGGTAACTTGCGGGGTTAGCAATTGCTATGCCATCGGTTAGCGCTTCATTTTGATCTTTGTAGTACTTGAAAGTAAGTCCTTCTGTTATATAATTTGAATTGATTTCTTCCTTAATACTATTTAAGGTCAGATTAAAAAATGCTTGCCCATCATTTGAGGCATCATCACACTGTGAATAGGTACTTGGATTATTAACTATGGGTAATGAATTAACAGTTAACGTTATTTCATTTGAATAAATTCCACAGATATTATCCGTTCTATTTAAAAAAGCCCTGTATTTGTAATTGTTATATGTTAGCGGCACTGCTAAAACATATAAATTACTGGTTGATGAACCACTGTAAAGCGCACCATCTGTTATAGAATTCCAATTGTTACCATCATCCGTGCTGAGCTCCCATTTGATGATATCTACTGGACTACTAATTAGAGAAATAACAGTATCAGATGTATCACATACTTCAGTATCCGATGGTTGGATGGTGATTATTATGGTTCCGTCAATTAAATAGACGCTATTTGGTAAAGTGTACCCATCACTTGCATTGGTAACTAAACCTTGACCAGTAGTAGAATCTGGTATTAAATCAACTATAATATTGCTATCACCTAAAAAATCATCATTATTGCCATCCGAAAAACCAGCTTCAATAACATCACTGCACCCATCACCATCACTATCTGAATCTAAATAGGAAAAAATGCCGTCTGCATCTAAATCATTAAGTGTATATCCAATCATATTGCTATCAGGATTAGTTTCAGCAGTATCTACCCAGCCATTAATTCCAAATGCAAATCCGGTATCTACAATTCCATTTAAATCGGTGTCAGATAAAAGGCCTAATTGTCCAGTTTCTATTAAATCTGTAATGCCATCATTATCACTATCCAGATCATAAAAATCTGGAACGGTATCGCTATCAGTATCAAGAGGTGTTCCAGCTATATCATACATATCGTCCAAACCATTAAAGTCTGTATCAACCCCAGAAAGTGTTTGAAGGATTCCTGTGTTTTCAATAAAGTCTGGAATGCCATCGTTATCACTATCTAAATCTAATGCATCTTCAAGACCATCAAAATCATTATCGTTTGCGACACAAGTAGCTGTTAGTTTAAATGTAGCCTGGTTACTTATAGTTTCTGAATTATTTTTATGAATATAGGTAAAGGCATCAACACCATTTGCCGAAAAACTAAACGTCCCGGTTCCTAAAGCTAGAGATGTTCCATTTAATTTGAATCGTATTTCAAAAGCTGAAATTTGTGTGACGCCAGATTCATAGATTCCATCATAGTTTGTATCAATGAGTAATTGATCATCAGGATCTAATAGTGTAATAGTTCTGCTATTCGGAACCTTAATCACAAACTCTTCATCATTGGTTATCAAGCCATTTCCAAGAACAGACGATGTGGCATATTCAAATAATAAATTAAGTTTTTTATTAAAATTTAAATCGTAGGTTATACTGGTTTCTAATGTGCCATTTTTACTTGGGGTTTCACTCATAAATGTTCCATCATTCGCTCCTGACAATGGTATGGAAGCTACATTTCCAACAGAAGTAAGTGTTCCCGTGTAGGTATAACTGCCAATAGGAATGCTGCCGCCTGCAAGATTTGATAAATTGATGTCTTGATTGCCATTAGATTCGGTACAATTTAAAATGCCATCATTATCATTGTCAATATCAATATTATCGGGAATACCATCATTGTCCATGTCATCAGGGCAAATACTGACCGGAACTATTAAGGATTCTAATGTTAAACCAGAACAAATCAAATTTCCTATTAATTTATAATTGCCTGAAATAGATGGCGTGTATTGTAAAGAAGTTTGACCTGTTGATATAAAACCAGTGCCTGAGCCATTTTCAAAAAACCATTCAATACTGTCAAAGTTGCCCATGTTCGCGACTTCTAATGTCACATTTGGAATACAAATTCCTAAAGTTATAAATGACGTATCAAAATTTATTTCAGGTGCTGTAGGAAAACCTGAATAGAAACTACCAGATGTTGCTGCACCATTATAGTTGAAATAAGCACAATATAATTCGTCATCACATTGCACAGATACGTTGCCATTTAGGCCAAGAACTTTATAGGTCACATAATCTGATTTACCAGTTACGGTGCTAGGACCTATTGTTGAAAAACTTGAAATAGGTATGTTGTTAATAGTAACTGTTGCTCCAACTTTAGTCACTATTGAAACACCTCCTGAATATGTAGTATTTCCAATATTGTTTATAAATGCTATATTATCAAGGTTTCCACGTGTTTCACAGCTTAGTGGAGGCACAAAAAACATCCCTTGATTTGCTTCGCTTGTAGTTGCTCCGACGCCTTGATAGGCAAACACAGGCATGGATGTTGAGACATACATATTACCATTGGAACTGTATTGATTGCCTTCAATTACATAGTATTCGCCCGCATTAATAGTTGTAGTAGCATTACCATTTATGCTTATGGATGTGTTATTTGAATGGGCTACAATTAAAACATTTTCCCAGTCATTATTACCGTCGCCTCTTACAAAAATATATTCAGTTCCGACTTTTGAGAGATCTACAATCTGATCGATTCCATAATCTCTGCCAGTGCCATTACTAAAACTTCCGTTTGCAGAACCACAATTAACCACAATAGGTTTATCAGAATTAACTAAACATCCTATCAATCCATCTCTATTAATGACATTATCAAAGCTATTTGTTGCTATTGTATAACTTTCTCCTTTATCCAAAATAGTGATTACAGGGGTTGTTCCAGAATAGTTTTTTATAATTAATCCTGAAGGAAGACCGCTAAACGTAACTTGCGTATTGTCTTCGGTTGCCATGACCGAAACAAAATTTAAATAATTGCTTTGTGGATTTTCATTAGTAAAACTTCCAATTCTAAAAGTATCTCCTAATGCGGCTAATCCTTTACTAACCAAAGCTCCAGCCTGTGCGCCACCACCTGCATTCATCCTCACGGATACATAAATGGGGGCTTCAGCTTCAATAATATAACCTCTGTTATTAACTACAGTGCTTGTTATAATTGACGGAATAAACAACTGACCATTCCCAGTTCCGATATAAATTTCTTGTGGATTTGTATTAGAAACAACACCTGTTATGTAGTTAGAGGTTGGTTGCCCCATTGGTTTAATGGTATAATTTATACTGACTTTACTTGGAGTTGAAATATAAATATATTGTTCCTCTGGGTTAGCATTTCCAAATTCGGCATTAGTTAATGGTGGAATGAAATGGGTTTTGCTTAATTGAGAAAAACTAAGGCTAGTTATAAAAAAACCTATGGCAAATAATAATGTTTTGAATAAGCTAAGGTTAACCATTTATAAATTTAAAACTAATTAAATATTTTTTGTTAGAATAAAACTAAATACTAAAGTATAGTATTTAATAATCTTAGACTTAAAAATATTAAAGAGGATTAATTTTTTTAGATAAATGGAACAAAATAAGCATCAATGTGCAAAAAAATATTTTTTAGAATTATCTTTTTAATGCAAAATGTCCCTTTACATCAAAATCAACACCCTCTTTTTTAACTTTTGCTACAAACCAGTAATCATCAGAAGGCATATTTTGGCCTCTATAGGTACCATCCCAGCCAGGTGAAGAAGAAGGCAAGGTTTTTATGAGTTTACCATGTCTGTCATAAATATAGACAATAGTTCCGGGTAATTGTTCAATTCCAACGATGTGCCAAGTATCAAAATAGCCATCATTATTTGGGGTTACAAATTTAGGAACATCAATAACCACGACCTCTTTTGAAACATCCTGGCAACCATTAACATCTCTTATCGTGACTATATGTGGTCCAAAAGTGACATTTTCAAAAATATTTGAAATTTGAGGTTCGCCATCATCCAAGATATATACGTAGTTTCCTATACCACTTACTTCTACTGTAATACTGTTTGGATCTGCAAAATCAACCGTAGTTGTAAAATTAATGGTGGCTTCTTCTGATTCAATGACGGAGAACGCTTTATTTGCCACGCAATTATCAGTTGAAGTTATTGTAATCCAGTAATCGCCTAAATCTTCTGGCATTAATTCAATTTGACTGGTTGTTTCGCCATTTGACCATAAATAGGTGTCACCTGAAACGCCTGTGCTAGCATCGATTATTAAAGGTAAATCATTCATACATAAAGGAACGATGTCTTCAATATTTATAACAGGTAGTGGATGCACTATAGCTCTAAAAGAAGTGATATCAAAACAACCGGTAATATTATTTTCCATTCTTGCGTAAATAATCTCACCATCAAATGAATCATGGGCATTATTTAATACATTCTCTTTATTTATGGCATCATCTAAACTTGTGTTGTAATAGGTGACTTCAAAGTTTTCTGGATTTTCAGGACCAATGATTGCGCTTTTTTGCTGTGATAAATCAAATTTTGCAAAACCATCATAGTCATCGGCACAATTGTTCAGGTCAGAAGGCTGAAAAGCAACGGGGTTAGGATTTATTTGTAAATTGAATGAAGGTATGATGATACAGCCTGTATTTGGGTCTTCTATTCTGGCAAAAAAAGTGTAAAAATTGCCAATATAATTAAATATGTTTGGTAAAGGATTAATGTAGTTTTCGGCATCATTTATATTGTTGTGATAGGTCAGGTTTACATTATTAGAATCATCAACAAGAACATTATCTAACTGCGATAAATCATAAGTATTGGTATTATTATCACAAATTTCAATTGTCCCAATAAAATTGGTTGCTGGTGGTGTATTAACAATTAATTCTAAGGGTATTAAACTATAACAATGAGTTAGTATATTGGTGACTTTAATATAAACTAATTGTGGATTACTTGTATTTACATAATTATTAGAATCAATAATTTGTTTCGATAAGTCTTCTACTTCTAATTCATTTTCATAATAACTTATTTCTAAATCTGTTGTGATACGATCTAAAAGCTGAAAATCTGCATTATTTAAATTAAATGTTGTTCTTCCATCATAATCTAAATCGCACTCTATAAACGGAGAAGCTTGTGTAACATCAGGTGCGGCAATAATATTAATGCCCAATTCTTCAATGACATAACATTTGGAATTTACACCTTGAATTCTAACATACAAAGTTTGTGGATTTGTGGTATTGGTATATTGAAGTGGTAATGGGTTTACATTGTTTTGGGCGTTTTGTAAATTTAGATGAAATGTAACATTCAAATTACTAGTAGCACCTTGAGAGATTTCTGTGATTTTCTCATTTAAATTGAATTCATTTTTTCCATCATTACTAAAATCATCACAAATTAAATAATCACTAAAACCTGAATTGTAAACTGGGTTTTGTGATACTTCTATAGTAAATGATGTATCTCCAAAACAGCTTGTGTCTGAAGTGTTTTGAACTCTAATATATATAGTTTGAGGACTTGATATGTTTTGGTACAGCGTTGTTTTATCAATTGGTATTGAATAATTGGAGTCTTCAAAATATAAAACCTCTTTCCCTGCCTGCCCGTTTAAAATCTCATTGTCTTTATCTGACAATAAAAATTCCGCTTTGTTATCAGCATCATCTTCACAAATTTCATAATTAGAAATGGTTTGGAATAATGGCTGTGTATTTACGATGATATTTATTGTAGCTAAATTATAGCATCCGGAAAGCGTATTTTCAACCTTGACATAGATATTTTTAGTGTTAGAGTTAAAGGTGGTAGGATCAGTAATTTTATTTGTTCCTGAATTTGCATCAGATAAAGAAGTGTAAAAAGTAATTGTTAACCCAGCAGTGTCTGTTACTATTTCAGGTATTTTATCTTCAAGATTTACAATCGAGAACCCATCCTGATCATTATCACAAATAAGAAATGGACTTGGTTGTGTTACAGCGGGTGCTGGATAGACTTCAATTTCAAATCGATTCTCAGTGTGGCAACCTGAATCAATGTTTTCTAGTCGGGCCCAAAATTCTTTTATTCCTGTAACTGAGTATAATGGTGGCAGTTCGTTAATGTTATCCTTGGCGTCTGATTCTGAAAGGAAATAAGTAACTTCAAAATTAGTATTACCATTATTGACAATGGTATCTAAGGTGTGTAAATCGACATTCACAATGCCGTCTTCATCAGAATCGCAATACTGTACAGGAGCAACGGGTTGAAAGAGTAAAATGGGATTTACTAATAATTTAATTTCAGCATTTTCAAAACAACCTGTAATAGTATCTTCAATATAAACATATAATGTTTGAGGACTCGACGCAGTATAAGGCATTGATACATCCAATGCATTAGCAATATTATTATCCACTGAATCTAAAGGGTCTTCATAATAATTAACATTAATATTAGGTAAGTCATTGGCGATATAAATTGTTATGATGTCAAGAAAAAAATCTGCGATGCCATCATTTGAAGCATCATCGCATAGTGCAAAGTCTTCAATTTCTGTACCTGTCAATAGTAAATTGGTATGCACCTCAATAGGGACAATAGAAGGGCAACCTGTAATATCATCAAGGACACTAATAAAAACAGTTTGAACATCAGGAGTCGTGTTTATGAAATTACTTGGATCTACAATGGCATTACTTCCAGTCTCCGCATCGTCATATGTAAGATGAAATGTCCAAGTAACACCAGTTAATCCTTGTATGACATTTGGAACAATTTGCGTCAAGTCAAAACTTGCAAAACTGTCGTGATCTGTATCACAGGCATCAATAAATTGGGTGTCTGTATTTATTATTGGACTATTTATAACATCAACGGTTAATGTTGTTGTTTTTACACAACCAGTTAGATTGTCAATAACTCTAACAAAAAATGACTGCGCATTTGGTGAACTATTATTAACATATGGCGAAATAATTGGATTCAATCCTGTATCCGCATCAGCTTGCGAAAAATGATAGGAAACGCTCCAATTGGTATTTCCTGAAGTTATTTGATCATCTTTTAAATTGAGATTGATATCTGTAATACCGTTTATATTCGCATCATTGTCGCAAACCTTTAAGTTTGTTGGTACCGTAATATTTGGTAATGGATTTACGATAAGATTGAAAGGTGCATATGAAAAACAACCGGTACCTAAATTTTCCACCGTAACATAAACTGTTTGAGGACTAATAGAATTAGAAATCGGTGTTAAAATGGCATTTGCATTACTTCTGGCATCTATTTCAGAATAGTGAAAAGTTAAATTATAATTACCTGCTGGAAGAATACTGTATATGTCAGGAACTTTTGTTTGAAGGTCAAAAACTTCTATACCATCTCCACTGAGGTCGTCACATAATTCATAATCTGAAATTGGATTTACTAGAGGTTCCGAGTTTAAAGTTACTTGAACTTCATCTTCTAATAAACAGACATTACTGTTTAACGGAACCGAAATCTGGAGTCTGTAAGTACCATCTTGAATAACAAATAAGGTGGGAGTGGTTTCACCAGGAATTAAAGTACCATTCATATACCATGAATAAGTGGCTTGAGGGTTTTGTATATCTCCATTAAGAGTCTCCGAATTTAAACAAGTAACAATATCGTCTCCTAGGTCTAAATTATCAAAACTGATAGCTTCTATAAAAACCGCAGAATCATAGCTATAGTCTCTCTGATCTGCTATTATCAATTTGATGTGATATTGTACATATGGGGTTATGTTAACAGAAGCTGATAAGGGTACCGTTCTGCCATTAAAATTGGTGTCTCCAATATTATAACCATCAAAGTATTGGTCATTTTGTGCAGGACAAATGCCAAAAATTTCATCATGAATGGTATTCGTGTTAACCGGCGTGCTCGTTCCTGGGATTAAGGCAATATTTTGATAGGGAGCAGGACTCCCAGTTTGTTTTATTAAAAAAGCAAAACCATCAGAAAATTGACAGGGGTTAATTCCGAAATATTCTTCTGAAGCTAACAGATAATTAAACTGTATCTGATTGGTAGCTGATATTAAGTCAAACTCAATAGAAGTAGCATTCAGAGTATTTGTTATTCCTAAGGCCGTTTCTAGGTCGGGATCGGTTCCCCAAATAGTAGTTCCTTCACTTAATGTTGGCGTCTTTAAACTATTACCCCCGGATTCTGCATTACCTGTAGACAACATCACCCCATCTTGAAAGGGAAAGTTTGAACTGCCACGGTTAAAATAAGCATAACTCGGAAATCCGAAAGAGTTCCCATTGACATTAGAAGTTATATTTGAAATTTCTACACAGCCTTCAATTAAATTATCTTCTATAAGCTGAGTTAAAGGGATAGAGCTGTCAACAGTTATTTGAGAAAACATAAAACTACTGCTGCAAAAAAATAGTGCCCAAAAGGCATAATTTTGTAGGTATCTTTTTACTTTGCTTAATTGGGGTAAAAACAGCATTGTTTTATGATTAAATAAGCTTGAAAAATAGCTAATATTTAATTTAAATACAAAACAAACAGACTAAACGCGCTTTTGTTAGTTTTTCGTCAATTAGGTATTAATTTTTCAATGTAAAATGGCTTTTAAAAACCCTTCCGTCTTGTAAGATCACCGAAAACCAATAGTCATCAGTCGGTAAAATTTTACCATTAAATGAGCCGTCCCATCCTGTTTCAGTTGGCTTTAATTGCTTTAAAAGTTTCCCGTAACGATCAAAAATAAAGATTTTTGTATCTGGTTGAAAAAGGCTGGAAACACCATAAACCTGCCAGGTATCATTCATGCCATCATTATTGGGTGTGAAATATTTTGGAAAGCCTATAACGGATACTTTCTTATTGACATTTCCACAGTTATTCTTTACATCTTTAACATAAACGGTATAAAATCCTGGAGCAATATTTTCAAAAACATGACTATTTTGATAAGGCCTATAAAGGATATTATCAGAATCTAAAAGCGAATATTCATATGTGCCTTCACCAGATACAAAAACGGTAATAATATTATTTGGAGAGGCATCAACCACCTTTATTGTTTCAAAAGTAGCAATGTTTGCAGGTTCTACAACTACGGTTCTTTCTTTTGAGCAATTATTAGAGTTTGTTACCAAAACCTTATAAGTTCCAGATTCATTTATTTGTATTTCATAGGTGCTTTCTCCCGTTGACCATGAATAGTTATAATTATTGGGTGAATCATTTAGAACATTCGCATCAATAGTAATGGTTTCCGGATATTTGTTTAGACAATAATAAGTAATGTCATCAGTTATAATTTCTGGTAATTTATTTACCGTAAGTAATAATTCACTAATACCGTAACAATTGTTGGCATTTTCAACTCGTGCATAAATAGTTTGTGAATTAGCAATTGAATTCTTAAAAGTGTTTCCTAGTTTGTTTTGTTCAATCAAAGCATCTTCATAAAATTCGTAATAGCTTATAACCAAACCATTAGGTAAGCCATTAATAATTTTTGAATCTGCCTCCCTCAAATTAAAATTGTATTTACCGTCTTCTGTACCATCATCATCACAAGTGGTCAGTTCAGCATCATTTGAATCCGTGACACTAACATTTAAAACAAGCTCCGTATTGGTTGAACAACCAGTTTTACTATTTAAAACCTCAACATATATAATTTGGGAATATGGATCATTAATGTAATTGTCAGGGTTTAATATTTGGTCAAGTCTAGTAACGTCCTTGTAAAATTTAGTAAACACATTTTCGGTAGGGTCTGTTAAACTGGAATTGGCTTCATTGAGGTTAAAAATAGTTTGGCCGTCTTTTATGCCGTCTTCATCGCATTGTAGTAAGGTAGTTTGAAATGCCTTGGGGTTATCATTATAAGTTACCAAAGCCTGGCCTTCAAATCTATCACAATCACCATCATTAGGATCAATTAAAAGCTTATATAGACCTGGCATTGAGATGTTTAAATAGAAATCAGTTTCTGGTTGGATTATTCCGTTTAAGGACCATTGGTAAAGGGCACCAGGAAGTTCAATACCTTTTAAGGTATAAATTTCACCAGTACATAATGGTAAATCATTAGACGTTGAATTATTCCCTATAATATCAATTTTTTGAGAAAAGAAGGAGGTTATAAAAGGAGGTAACCCTTGTCTTGAGTTTCTGGTTAAAGAAATGGCGTTATGTTTATAATCACAACCTAAACCAATAATATTTGGGTTATTTATAACTGAAAGAAAAGGAGCGCCATTGTTGTAAGTGTTACTCATAGCCCGATAAATTTTACCATCAGGTCCCAATTGTAATGCACCTCTGTACATTTGTCTTTCATCAATAACAATTTCGGTGTTACTAATATCTGTGGCTGTTAAATCATATTGCAATAATGACCCATATTGAGCAGAGGCAAGATCAAAATCTTGTTGATTTGGATTATAATATGTCGATACGTATAACAATTTATTGTTTTGCGAAAACTCCACGCCATATGGAGATTGCGGTTTTAATGAACTTGGTGAAAAGTTTATAGGTATTTCTTTTTGATTGCTAACTTTACCTGAAATTGCATCAAAATCATAAAGATATAACCCTGAAGTTGCATTAGCACAAATAAGTTTTGTGCCATCCGGAGAAAACTTTAAATACCCTCTACCATCACTAATATTAACATTAAACGGACTCGGTATAGGTGTTGGGTTGACACCTGAAGCAGTTACTTCATAAGCATAAAAAGTATTAAATGAACTAGGATTTTTAGGTAAACCATCTTGGGAAGCAAAAGTTATAACCCAAATTGATTTTGACTCACAATCTTTAACCACTGCACTAATTTTTTCTGAACTATCCGATAATAAAGGAGAATTTTTTGTTGTAATATCTCCTAAACCACCATTGAGACTTAAATCTACTATTGAATAATTGAATCCATAATCTGGATCTCCTTCTCCTATTGAAGTGTCAACAGTAAAAACATAATAAATATTAAGATTTCCTGGGTTTGGAATTATTATCGCAGATTGTGTACTAGATTTATCACCATATAAATTGCTGCCATTAGGCATAACATTACCATTCCTGTCATAAACAAATCGACCATCGGTATAAAATAATAAGTCACCATTATTATCAGAAATACTGGTGCAACCTTCTTCAGTGCTTAATCGCCCGTTAGATAAGGAAGTAATAGTTCCATCTACATTAAATCGAATGCCAGCGTTATCGCCAAAATACCAGTTAGCCGCTTCATTCTGGCTGTAAGAATAGAAACTTATTAAAAAGAAAGTAAATAGTAATGCAATTTTTTTCATCTTCAACAGCAAAGCTATCAAAAGATATTATAAATCGCGCATTTTTAACAATCTGTATGATAAAAAGATAAATATGGCCGTCCAAAATATTACAATTACAATTTCATACCAATGAAGTGCATAATCAAAATCAAATTTCTCTCCAACTTGATTGGCTACAGATTGCACGGCGCTTAAACGTGAAAAGGGTTGTTTAATTAAATTAGACATGGAATTTAAAGGAAAAAACTGCATAATACTGGTAGCGGTGTCTGTGTCCGTTTTCCAGCGTAATAGACCAAATACAATCCCTTCAATAAACTGCCATACAAATAGAAATCCAAGAGCAAAGGCTGATCGTTTTACCAGAATGCCCAAGAACAGACAAAATGAGAAAAAACCGACTAATTTGATAAAGAAGGCTAATAGAAATTCTAAGTCAGAGAAAATAATGCTTAACTCAGTATAATTTGAAAATATGAGCCCCAAAATTAAAGACACAATAAATATAAAAAAAGTTGAAACTATTGAAAAGACAATAACTGTGTAAAACTTAGATAATATGAATTCCTTTTTGCTTAATCCGTCAATTAAGTTTTGTTTCAGTGTCTTATTACTATATTCATTGGCCATCATCGAAACAATCACAATGGCTAGAAATAATTTAAAAATGGCCGCAAAATAGGTATTAAAATGCCATATGTAGGGGAAATTAAAAATGCCCATTTCAGCTAAATGAAATTTAATGGGGCCAATATCAAACTTAATGGCTGCAATAAGTGCAATGGAGGTAAGTAACACAAAATAAGTTATAATTAATAACTTACTGGCCCTACTATACATTAGTTTTTGAAACTCTATATTTAATAATCTATACATGCTTTTATTGATTGTTGGTTAGTGTTAAGAATTGCTCCTCTAAACTTTCTTTACGTTGTATTAAATGGGATAATATAAATCCTTTTTCAAACAGGAGTTTATTAAAAGCAGCAGATTCCATGGGTTCATTTAGAAATGCTGTGATTAAATGTTCTTTGACTTTTACACTTGAAATAGAACTGTGATTTTCTAAAAATATAATAAGTTCGTCTTGATTCGCGCATTTTAATTCAAAGAAACCAAAGCTGGTTATCATTTCATCCACTCTGCCCGAGTATAATTTTTCTCCTTTTCTTAAAACCACCACATGCGTACAAACTTTTTCTACTTCATCCAGTAAATGTGAGGCTAACAGGATAGTAGTCCCTGCGCTAGCAATTTCTTTAATGATTTCTCTGATTTGATGGATTCCTTTTGGATCTAATCCGTTGGTTGGTTCATCTAAAATTAAAATTTCCGGATCATTTAATAGGGCAGAGGCAATGGCTAATCGCTGTTTCATTCCTAGTGAAAAGGTGCTGAATTTGCTATCTTTTCTATCATATAATTCTACAAGTCTTAATTTTTCCTCAATCTTACTAGCATCAACTTCTTTAATTTTACAAACTAATTTTAAATTTTGATAGGCTGTCATGTAAGGGTAAAAATTTGGACGCTCAATAATAGCGCCTACCTTTTTTAAAGCCTGATGTGTTGAAGTATGGCCATCAAACCAATGAAATTCACCTGAAGTTTTGTTTACCACATTAAGTACAACACCTAATGTGGTTGATTTTCCGCTGCCATTTGGACCTAATATACCATAAACATTACCTTTGTTTATTGTAAATGATAAATCTTTTACAGCGGTTAAATAACCAAATTTTTTTGTTAGATTGTTAATTGTAAGGATAGGCTCCAAGATATTCTAATTTTGGTGTTGATCTAAAATCAACAGGTTAGTTAATAAATATGACGATTGTTCTGTAAATTTGTTACATACGCGTTTATAAAAATAAGTTTAAAATTTCAATAGTTTAATGAATGGAAGATTTAAAAATTTCAAAAAAGAAGCCGTCTTATCCTGTCAATGGAGAGTTGCACAAATATCTTTCAGAGTATAACAGAAATATAAAACTCCCCATATTATATGAAGACCTTCTTAGGTTTCAAGGCTCTGTTACGGTTTACGATAAATTAGATAATGATACATTATGGATTCGTGTTTATTACAGTGAATATGACCGTGAAGAAATTGATTTAAGTTTAAAAAGAGTCTATACTATTTTGCATTCTGATGGCAACGAAAGCTCTATAGCTTTTCTTAATGTTGATGCTATTGATTATTGTACGTTTGGCAATTCAAAACCGTTTAGAATAAAAATCAGAAATATTTTAAATGATAACTTTACCTATTTTTATGTAAAAATAGCTGATGCTTCTCGTATTTACGGATTGGAGCTGGAACATATGTTATCTCCTTATAACCTGAATTTTCTGGTTTATAAAAACACTTTAATTGAAGAGCATATTTCAGGTATTCCTGGGGATGAATTCATTAAAAATATGTTGCCAAAATGCAGCAAATCTGAAAAATCTCAAATTGCTAAGGAGTTTGTTAAATTTAACGAACGTTGCATGATTAGACTATTAGGAGACATGCGTTCTTATAATTATGTTATTGTGCCGACGCATGATTTTGATCAGGTGGTTTATAAAATAAGAGCTATTGATTTTGATCAGCAATCCTATGAAGGCAAGATTAACATCTATCGTCCTCAATTTTTTAAAGAAAATTTTATTATGGTTAAACTAGTAACTGATAGTTTTCAAAAATTATCTATTGACCAATATAAAATTGAGGAGCGCTCCATTATAGCTAAACGTTTAAAGAGTTATCATGATAGAATTGAGGCATTGCTTGATTGTATGATTAAAGACACTATTTCCACCAAAGAAAATATCGATACCTTAAAATCAAAAATTTATGAATATACCCTTGATGTCAAATTTAAACGCAGTAAAAATATGGGTGACATTATTAAGAATGCCTTAGCCTATGTGTTGAGAAATTATGAAAATGTCAATCCCTCTAGATTTTAAAGGAAATTATTAATTCCAGTTTTCGTCGAAATCTAAATTTTCGTAATCATCAATATCTAAATCATCATCAAATTCGTTAAAATCTTCTAGATCTTCAGATTCGAAGAATTTTTCAGGTGCAACTTCAGGGATTTGTCCTTTTGAAAATAGTAGATTAGGATAAGAGGCTCCTTCCATTTCCTCAACAATTTCAGCTAATTCTACATAAAATGTCCAAAGATTGAAGAAATCATAAACATAGATCAGTTTTGGCTGCATTTCATAAACAATACTATTAATAACAGTATCACTCATCAATTGAGCTGAGGCGTCTTCGCTTAAATCAAATAATGAAATTTCTTGCCCTTGATTCCACATAGCATCACTCACATAAAAGGACGCCATTTCTGTACCATCAAATCCAAAAGACTGTGTAATAACGTTATGCAAATCTTCTAAAGTATCAGATTCTTTTATTTCTAAATCACGAAACACATCTTCATCTGTATCATTATCAAGAATAACTCTAAACCTATAAATCATAGTAATAAATTAAGTTGCAAATGTAACGGTTTTGAATTATTTAGTAAAGCGATGCAATGTAAATATCATGGAACTTAATAAAATAAAAGCGCCAACCTGATGTGCTACGCCAAGCCAAACCGGAACTTGAAATAAAATAGTGAAAACACCTAATAAAAATTGTATCCCAACCACTATTAACAATGATAAAATACCATGTGATTGCAGTTTAGTTAAAGTCAATTTTTTAGATTTCTGCCAAATCGCAATGACTAAGAACACTACAATATATCCTAAGATTCTATGAGCAAATTGAACACCACTTTTGCCTTCAACAAAGTTTTTATACCAGGGTTGTTGTTCAATTAAAACGGTTTCATGCATGAATTGACCTTCACTCATCATAGGCCAATGATTATGAATAAAGCCGGCATCTAATCCCGCTACAAAAGCGCCATAAATGATTTGTATTAATAAGACAACCAAAGCAAATCTTACAAAATTTCTAAAGTCTTTATTGATATCTTTATTAACAGAATAAATTAAATCCAGGGCCACCCAAAAAGTATAAGCAAAAGTCACAAAGGCGGTTGTTAAATGAGCTGCTAACCTATAATGGCTCACGTCTGGATTGTCAACTAAACCACTTTTAACCATATACCAACCCATAAATCCCTGAAAGGCACCAAGGGCAAGCAGGACAATAGATTTTGTTATAGTAGTTTTAGAAAGTTGTTTCGTAATTAAAAAGTATAAAAATGGAAGTAAAAAGACTAAGCCAATAAAACGACCAATGACCCGGTGAAGCCACTCCCAAAAAAATATATCTTTAAAATCTTGAAGGTTAAAATGATTATTGAGTTTTTGATATTCTGGATATTGTTTGTATAAATCAAAAGCTTCTTGCCATTCAATATCATTCATTGGAGGGATGACTCCAGAAATTAATTTATAATTGGAAATAGATAAACCTGAATGTGTTAATCTGGTAATACCGCCAACAACAACCATGATGAATATTAAAATACAACCAGTAAGCAGCCAATAAATGACTTTATTATTATCTTTTTTCATTTTATAAAAGGTTTTTTTTAAAGCATAAACTATTGACTACATTTATGTATTGTCCATAATTAGACGTTAATTGATAGTTGTTTTTTTTATATAATGCAATAGCTTCCATTTGTCTGATTCCCGTTTCTAAAATACAGGATTTGTAATTTAATTCTTTAGCCCAAGCTTCTAGTTCATGCAGTATTTTAGTAGCTATACCATTTCCTCTTGCTTCAGTTCGGGTAAACATGCGTTTTATTTCAATATTATCAGTATTAAAAGGTTTTAACGCGCCGCAACCAACAGGTTGATTATTTAAATAGACCACCAACGTGTGTTTTATAACATCAATATGATTGTATTGATTATAAAATTCATGCTCATCTCCGTCCGTAATCTTTAAAAAGGCATCTAAGTCTTTCACCAGATTAATGAAATCTATATTTTTAGAATTTGTCCTAACTAATTTAATCATTTCTAACTAGTGAGTGTTAAACCTAAACGTTTACCTTCTTTCAGCATCAAGTCATATGCAGCTTTATGCTCATTTGGGATATCCCCCTCAAGAATAGCTTCTTTTATAGCCTCTTTAATAAGACCTATCTCTTTGGAAGGTTTTAAATTGAATGTTGCCATAATTTCTTCACCAGATATGGGTGGTTGAAAGTTCCGTACGTGGTCTCGTTCTTCTACCTCGATAATTTTATCGCGAACAATTTTAAAATTGTTGTGATATTGGTTGAATTTTTTGGAATTTTTTGTGGTTATATCTGCTTCACATAGCGTCATTAAATCATCTACATACTCACCCGCATCAAATACTAATCGACGTACGGCTGAATCCGTTGCTTCTTCATTGGCTAATACAATGGGTCTGGAACTCATAAAAACCATTTTTTGAACAAATTTCATTTTGTCATTCAATGGCATTTTTAAGCGTTTAAATAATTGATACACCATTTTTGAACCTTCAAATTCATGGCCATGAAAAGTCCAACCTACCTTTTTACTAAATTTTTTAGTGGGTGCTTTACCAATATCATGTAATAATGCCGCCCATCGAAGCCATAAATTATCTGTCTTTTCAGCAATATTATCAACTACCTCAAGTGTATGATAAAAATTATCTTTATGTCTTTGGCCCTCTATTTCATCAATTCCTTTTAAAGCGATTAACTCGGGTAAAATATAATCAAGTAAACCGGTTTGTTCCAGCAATAAAAAGCCCACAGAAGGTTTTTTGCTTTCTAAGATTTTGTTTAGTTCAACAACAATACGCTCATTCGTAATAATTTGAATTCTGTGATTATTTTTCGAGATGGCTTTTAAAGAAATCTCTTCAATTTTGAAATCCAATTGTGCTGAAAAACGAATGGCACGCATCATCCGTAACGGGTCATCACTATAAGTTATGTCCGGATCTAAAGGAGTGCGTATAATTTTATTTTGCAAATCTTGTATTCCATTAAACGGATCAAGTAAATCTCCAAAATTTGATTCGCTTAAATTTAAAGCTAAAGCGTTTATTGTAAAATCTCGTCTGTTCTGATCATCCTGTAAAGACCCATTTTCAACTACTGGATTTCTGCTGTCTTCACTATAAGATTCTTTTCTGGCACCAACAAATTCAATTTCAATATCATCGTAGCGAAGCATTGCCGTACCGTAAGTTTTAAAAACCTGTACTTTAGGTTTGTTTGGTAGATTTTTTGAAACTTTTTTGGCAAGTGCAATACCGTCGCCAATGGCAACAATATCAATATCTTTTGGTAAACCTCTCTTTAACAAAATGTCTCTCACAAAACCACCAATCACGTAACAATCTAAATGGAGGTCTTTAGCAGATTGTGAAATAATCTTGAAAATATGGTCTTTTAAGGCGTCTTTGTAATTCATTAATTATAATGCAATAATCAAATTCAAAACTTCAAATATTTGAATTGAAATTTATAGCTTTTACGGTCTTATAATTTTAACAACTCCATCACTACTTAATTTAAGGATTGAGGATGGTTTGTCATAAGTTTTTTCGCGATGCAAATTTACAACATAGTCTACACCTTTTATAACCTCTTTTGATATTTCTTTAAATGATTTTGGGGTAGGCATTCCACTGATATTAGCAGATGTTGAAACTATCGCCCCATTAAATCGCCGCAATAACTGGAAGCAAAAATCATCATTGGGAATTCTTATAGCAATGGTATTATCTTCTGCAATGAGGTTAGGTGCTAAATTTTGTGCATGGTCATAAATAATGGTTATAGGGTCTTCAGACACCTCAATTATATTATAAGCAACTTCTGGTACTTTTTTAACGTGCTTTTTAAGCATTCTGTCATCTGCGACTAAGCATACGAGCGATTTACTATCTTTACGTTGTTTTAATTTAAACACTTTGTTTACAGCTTCAGGATTGGTTGCATCACAACCAATACCCCATACGGTGTCAGTAGGGTAGAGTATAAGTCCGCCTTCTTTTAAAATTTGTAAGGCTTTTTTTATTTCTTGTTGCATGGAGTGATTTTTTTTCAAATTTAGCATTACTTTTATTCATTACATAAAACTTTGTAATTTTGCAATCTAAAATATGACACATGATTTCTTTAATCTTCACAAATGTTTAGAAAACTATATGTTTTTGTAAGTAGAAAATTCAGGTCCTTATTTAAAGATTATTTCAGAAAAAGGGATTTGGAGATTTTAAAAAACAATGAGTTTGTAATTATATCAAACAATTGTTGGGGAGGGAGTGCATACCAATGGTATAGAAGACCTTATAATACACCTTTTGTTGGGCTTTTTATTCATGGTTCTTGTTATTTGAAATTGCTGAATAATTTTGAGTATTATATGGCTCAAAAATTATCTTTTACGAGCAAATCAAAGTATCCTGTAACCGGTGAATCTTATCCAATTGGATTATTGAGTGATATTGAAATACATTTTCAGCACTTTGCTTCTGAAGACGAAGCAAGAGAAAAATGGGAAAGAAGAACCGCAAGAATGCTTCAAGTAACCAATAAGGATAATTATTTTTTTAAAATTTGTGATAGAGAATCGACCACAAGGTCAAATTTACTGGAGTTTCATCAGTTACCTTTCAAAAATAAAATTTCATTTTCGATAAATAATTATGAAGAACTTAAACAATATAATCATATTGTCATTTTAGAATCAGAAAAAAATAAAGGGGACTATGTGCCTAATGGGAAAAAACTATTTGAATTAACTTATCTGTATTTTGATTTAAGCAAATGGTTATTAGCTTGATATTTTTGAGTAATTATTTTCATGTCAAGTAATATGAATGATTAACGTGGATAATAAATAATTTAAAAACGTAAAATTAATATTGATTTTATTTAAAATGAAGGAAACGAAGGTTTTTAATGACCACGTAAAAAACAGAAATAAATTAACTCATGCCATTCATGAATTTGATACTTATGAAGGAGGAGTTGGCGACCGTAATACCATTAAAATTTTAAATATTGATGGTGTCAAGGTTAATATTAAAGCGTTTAAAATCCCTAATATTTTCAATCAAATTGCTTATAGATTTTTTAGAAAAAGTAAAGCTCAGAGGTCTTTTGAGTATGCTAAAAAACTAATAGAACTTGGCATTGGTACTCCCAAACCTTTAGCTTTTTTTGAATATAATACTCTTTTGTTATTAAAAAAAAGCTTCTATTTAAGTGAGCAACAGGATTGTGATCTAACTTATAGAGAGCTCATAACAGATTTAAATTATCCAGATTATGAAACTATTTTAAGGGCTTTTACAAGGTTTACTTATTTACTACATGAAAAAGGGGTTCAATTTTTAGATCATTCTCCGGGGAATACGCTCATTAAAAAGAACGGAAATAATTATGATTTTTATTTGGTTGACTTAAACCGTATGAATTTTGGTGAACTTGATTTTGAAACCAGAATTAAAAATTTTTCCAGACTTACCATGTATAAATCCATGGTTGAAATTATGAGTGACGAATATTCGAAATGTTCAGGAGAGGATTATGAATTAATATTTAATTTGATGTGGGATTCTACTCGCCGGTTTCAGAAAAAATATCATAATAGAATGAGATTAAAAAAGAAGCTCAAATTTTTGAAAAAAAACTAACGCTTAGTTTTCCATAGCCTATAAAGTTTTATATACTTTAAAAAAGTACCATGGTAAGTTTGTACAGAAATAATAAAACCATTAATCCCGTCTAAAAACCCCAATCTCAAAAAGTAAGCTTTAAAAAAACTCCAAATAGGTCTGTATATTATTTTCCATACAGATGATTTTATCCCAAGTTTGTAATAGGCTTCTGAAGCAATAGTAGTAAAATCTTCTATTTTTTGATTATGTTCAGAATAGTCCCTATACATCCAATGCAATAAATCTCCGTTTAATTTACCAGATTTAAGTCCTTTTTTTAGAGTATAGCAATCATGCGGGTTTATACCTTTCCATTCTCCACTACCTTTTTTAAATAATCGTAGTTTTTTATCCGGATACCAATCCGAATGTTTAATCCATTGGCCACAATAATTATTTAACCTATTAAAAAAATAGCCGTCAAATTTCCAATCGGATTTAATGTTTAAAATACTAGTTTTTAATGCCTCAGAAAGGACTTCATCACCATCTAATGATAAAATATAATCGTTTTTAGCTAAAGAAAGGGCATAGTTTTTTTGTTCTATATATCCTTCAAATTTATGTTGAATAAAATTAGCGTTAAATGATTTGCATATTTCTGCGGTTCTATCTGTAGAATAGGAATCTAAAACAATAATTTCATCAGCAATTCCCTTTAAAGAACTTAAACATTTTTCTAAATGTTCCTCTTCATTGTAGGTGATAATAACAGCTGAAAGTTCAATCATTTTTCTTACTTAGAATTTTTTGAGTTTACTATATATAATTAGCGTTTTATCGGCTATTGTTGCAAAAATAGATTATTAAATTTTGTAAGCAAAATACTAAGCATTTATAATAAGGAATTCTAATAATTTAATTATTAATTTGTTTAAAACACCTCCTTGAAAACTGTTTTTACCCAAGTATTTAAAGTATATTTTTTAAATATTTTTTTTGGAATGGGATTGTAGCACGAATATAGAAAGGAGTCAGGAATATTTATATTGTTTTCATCGATAATCAAAATATTTTGTGGGTCATAAAAATCGTAATTGACAATATCCGGGTTGTTTGTTATTAATTTTTTATGAAATCCCATGGCTTCAAATACTCTGAATGTCAGTCCTCGATGCTTGCGAATCTGTCCCAAATCCAGCATGCAGATGGTTTCCATTAAAACCAGTTTAATATCTTTAAAGGACATGGGTTCCCGGATTATTTCAATTAAGTTATTAGTGTTTACTTTTTTATTTGTTTTTACAATGATTTTGAAATCTTTTTTTTGATCTTTTAGAATAGAAGATATTTTTAGTAAGACAGGGAACCTTTTTTTATCATAACTACTGATATTAAAAATGCAATACTTCAATTTTTTACTTTCTGAATTTATTTGGGTTTCTTCATAGATAAAATTTGTAATGGGAATAAAACCAAATTTCGCGCAGTCTGCCGGTTCAAAACTATAAACTTCGTTAAAATATTTTACTGTTTTTAATTTTCTCTGATAATGATTAATACCATCAAAAAAATAAGCCTTTAAAAGAGGTGTTTTTGATTTTAATTGTTCTAAACTTTTAAATGACAACATATCTGGTCGCACAATCAAAATAATGTCATAATTTTCATTGCCAATAACTTTTTTGATGTATTTCTCACGGTATTCAAACTTCAAATCTTTGCCAATATTTTTCAAAAAAAAGTTCTTTATTTTTAACCATAAAGTACTGTATTTATATTCAGGTATGTGAATATCTGTGACTACTATATTATTATTTTTTCTGAGTACGTCAGCAACTTTTTCCATGTAACCCATGTATTTTGGGGCTATAATCAAAACTTTTTTCATGCTGAGCGGCGTTTCTTAGTTTAGTATAATTTTATTTATCTTGTAAAAATACAAAGTATTTAAAGACTCCTTGATTGTTATGAGGTAATTAGTTAAAAAAGTAATATTTTAGCTCAGCACAAATTAAAATCCGCATGGGAATCAGTGGTCTGGTTATAACTTATAATGAGGAAAAACATATTGAGAGATGTGTTAAAACCCTTTTTAAAGTTTGTGATGAAGTAATTATTATAGATTCTTTCAGTTCTGATAAAACAACTGAAATTGCTGAAAAATATGGAGCAAAAGTATATTGTCAGAAATTTTTAGGAGATGGTCCTCAACGTATACATGGTTTAAAGTTTTGTAAAAATGATTGGATTTTAAATCCTGATGCCGATGAATTTTTAGAGGAAGATGCCTTGGAGTTCATATTGAACAAAAATTTTGAAACGGATGTTTACGATGGTTATGAGTTTAGAAGAAAAAATTATCTCGGTAATGATATTATAGATTTTGCTGGTTGGTACCCCGATTATGCCTGTAGATTCTTTAATAAAAAGACTGCCTCTCCGTCAGAAGCTATGGTGCATCAAAGGGTTGAGGGTGAAAATATTAAAAGGGTAAATGTTCACTTTGCACACTATGGTTGGAGTAATTTACACCAGATTATTGCTAAGAAAAATCAATATACCGATTGGCAGGCAGAACAATTTATTAAAACTAAAAGGCGGACTAATCCTTTTACTCCTTTTAGCCATGGTTTTGTGTCTTTCTTTAAATGTTATTTTTTTCAGAAGGGCATTTTTAATGGTGTTGACGGTTTTACTTTTTCATGCATTCAAGGATTTTTTTCATACATGAAATACGCTAAACTTAGAAAACTGTCAAAAACAGGAAACAAAGACTAATTAATTAAAAAATCAATTAAACGGCTACATCATTTTCACGAAGCGCATTATTTAAAGACGTTTTCTTATCTGTACTTTCTTTACGTTTTCCAATAATTAAAGCACAAGGTACTTGAAACTCGCCAGCAGGAAATTTTTTCGAATAACTACCTGGAATTACAACCGATCTGGCAGGAACCCTACCTTTATATTCAACGGGCGTTTCACCAGTAATATCAATAATTTTTGTACTCATTGTTAAAACCACATTTGCCCCTAAAACAGCCTCGGTTTCAACACGTACGCCTTCAACTACTATACAACGAGAACCTATAAACGCGTTGTCTTCAATAATCACGGGAGCTGCTTGTAAGGGCTCTAGAACGCCTCCAATACCGACACCACCAGATAAATGGACATTTTTCCCAATTTGAGCACAACTACCAACTGTTGCCCATGTATCAACCATGGTGCCTTCATCCACATAGGCGCCAATATTTACATAGCTGGGCATTAAGATAGTACCTTTTGAGATATATGCACCATGTCGTGCAACGGCATGTGGCACCACTCTTATTCCTTTTTCAGCATATCCAGTTTTTAAGGGTATTTTATCATGAAATTCAAAGGGTCCAACTTCAATAGTTTGCATCGTTTGAATAGGGAAGTATAAAACAACAGCTTTTTTTACCCATTCATTCACTTGCCATCCATTTAAAACAGGTTCTGCAACGCGAAGTTTACCAGAATCTAATAATGAAATAACTTGTCTAATAGCTTTAATAGTTTCAAGTTCTTTTAAAAGCGCTCTGTTTTCCCAGGCTTTTTCTATGATTTGTTGTAATTGTGTCATGGTCTAAATTCTTTATGGCAAAGATAGTATCTAAGTTTAAAATAAAAAGTTTAACGGACGAATATAAATTGAACTAATTGCTGAAACAGATATATTTTTTACCTGCAAACGAAATTGAATTATCGATAAAAGATATTATTGCTGAATTTGGACGATAAAACACGCTGTTTTGTCTATTCATCGGCTAAAACTGTTGTTTCTCTAATCGTCGAAAATCTAGATGGTTATAACTAATTTATTGTGAATAGGCCTCTAAGTGTATATATATTTGTTTCAACATTATAAGGCAAGTAACATGAAATTAAATTTTTACATTTTATTGATTTTATTACTTTCTTTCTCAGTTGCTAATGCACAAGAAAGTTGTGCTGGGTTTAATAATAATGTAAAGGTATCTGTTTCTAAAATCACAAAAGAGATTACAACTTCTCAAAAGAATAAAACTGCAATAAAAGAAAATAAAGAATTAAATACTAATGAGGTTATTGCAAGAGATAGTGATATCAGAATTTATTTAAATCGAATAAGAAATGTTCAAAATATAAATTTGTTATTTCCTGAATTTAATAAAAATCAAGTCGCTTAATATTAATATTTCATATTTATAAGTTTGAAAAAGGTTATCAGTTTTGATAACCTTTTTTTTATTGACTATTTTTGCATAAAATGTTTTATGGCGCGTATATTGGCAATTGATTACGGATTGAAAAGAACTGGTATAGCTGTTACTGATGAGTTGCAAATAATAGCATCTGGACTTACCACTGTTTCAACTAATGATTTAATTACCTTTCTGAAAGACTATATTAAAAAAGAGAAGATAGAATTATTCCTTATAGGTGAGCCTAAGCAAATGAACAATTCGCCTTCAGAAAGTGAAGCTTTTATCATTCCGTTTATTAAAAAAATGGAAAGTGTTTTCCCAAACATTCCTATTAGACGAGTGGATGAACGTTTTACTTCTAAAATGGCTTTTAAAACCATGATTGACAGTGGATTGAAAAAGAATCAAAGAAAAAATAAAGCACTTATTGATGAAATTAGTGCCACTCTTATTCTTCAGAGTTATTTATATTCAAAATAAAGAAATGAAATATCTGTATTTATATTAAAAAAAAATTAATTTTGGTAAATAATTCTAAACTTTAAATTATGAAGCAAATTTACTTTCTATGTATTTTAACTGCATTTAGTTTTAATAAAATAAATGCCGACCCATGTCCCGAGGCAGGAACAACATCAGCAGGTGGAACCCAGATAATTTTTACGTATCCATCAAGTACAACTTCATCTTGTTATAACAGACCAACAAGTATTGTAATTAATGGAACATCGACTTTTATCTTAGATCAATTTTCTTGTTCTACTACTGTTTCGGTATATAACCTTAATCCAGGTGATTCTGCAATTACAACAGGTCAAGATTTTACCGTTACTAGTGGTTTTGATACAAGCTGCTCTTACACATCAGGATCGTTGCCTGTTGATGAATATACATTTTTGAATAAAAACTTAAAGTTTTATCCAAACCCTGTGACGATTGATCGTACCATTAAACTTTCATTTGGTATGCCAATTAAAGGCAATGTTGGTATATTTAATATAACAGGAAAGCAAGTATACCATGATGCATTCGATAATGAGCATAAGAAAGAAATAAATGTAGAAAATTTAACAAATGGTATTTACATGCTAAAAGTTTCCACAGAGAACGCTTCTATAACCCGGAAAGTAGTTATAATGAAATAAACTTATCTATAAAAGTTAAAACGCTTTTTTACAAAAAAGCGTTTTTTTTTTCTTTATTAATAACAATAAATTTTAAGTATTGTATTTTTGCGTATAATTAGTAAAAAAAGACAATGATTTTACCTATTGTAGCATACGGAGATGCGGTTTTAAAAAAAATGGGCACACCAATTACTAAAGATTATCCTAATCTTGATACACTTATTGAAAATATGTTTGAGACCATGTATAATGCTTTAGGAGTAGGGTTAGCGGCACCTCAAATTGGATTACCAATTCGTTTATTTGTGGTTGATACGTCGCCATTTTCTGAAGATGATGATTTGACTGAAAAGGAACAAAAGACTCTAAAAGACTTTAAGAGAGTTTTTATAAATGCCAAAATTACCAAAGAGGAAGGTGATGAATGGGCTTTTAATGAAGGCTGCTTAAGTATACCAGATGTGCGAGAAGATGTGTTTAGACAACCAAAACTAATCATTGAGTATGTTGATGAAAATTTCAATAATTACGTTGAGGAATTTGATGGTTTGATAGCAAGGGTTATTCAGCATGAATATGACCATATTGATGGTATTTTATTTACGGATAGGTTGTCAGCTTTTAAAAAACGCTTAATAAAATCTAGATTAACCAATATATCAAAAGGGAAAATAGATGTAGATTATAGAATGCGTTTTCCAGATCAAAAAAAGAAACGATAATATTTGCAAAGCACTTCTAAACAAGTGATATTTGCCCTTTTTAAAAATAATTTATGAGCTTAGAAAAAATAATTGCTATTGCTGGAAAACCTGGATTGTTTAAACTTATTACTCAGACGCGTGCAGGTTTTGTAGCTGAATCATTGATTGATAATAAAAGATTATCTGTAAATGCGCAACAAAATGTGAGTGTATTGAGTGAAATCGCCATCTATACTTTAACTGAGGAGGTGCCATTAAAAGAGGTGTTTTTAAAAATCAAAGAAAAGGAAAATGGACAACAAACTAGCGTAAATGGAAAAGATAGTAAAGATGCTCTTGAAGAATTTTTCTTTAATGTACTTCCAGATTATGATGAAGACAGAGTTTATGTAAGTGATATCAAGAAAGTAATACAATGGTACAACTTGCTTCAATCTCATGATTTGCTGGACTCACTGGAAGCTGATAGCCTTAAAAAATCTGATGAAGAAGAATAAATATATATTGATATTTAAAAGAACCTCCATAATAATGGAGGTTTTTTTATGCTTTGTCGTTAAATTTGTAAAATTATATCGAGTTATAAAAATCTCTAATTTGTTCTCATGAAACTTTCTAAATCTAAAATAAGCAATCTTATATTTTTAGTAGTTATTGCTATATTGATTATTCCACAAACAAGAAAACCTATTCAAGTTTTTTTAAACAAAGGATTTGCATTAATAAGTCCATCGATTGAAAAAAAAGAAAACCAAACAATTTTAAAAAGTTATGAATGGAAATTGAAAGATGAAAATGGCAATATTTTTGATTTTGAAAGCACTAAAGGAAAAGTTGTTTTTGTAAATTTCTGGGCAACTTGGTGTCCACCTTGTATTGCTGAAATGCCAGGTATTCAGAGCTTATATGCAGATTATAAAGAGAAGATCGAGTTTTTACTAGTAACCAATGATCCTTATTCTGAAATCAATAAATTTTTAAGTAAAAAAAATTATGACTTTAAAATTCTTAGGCCGGTTAGCTTTAATACCAGTGTATTTGAAGTAACAACCATACCACGAACATTTTTAATAGATAAAACTGGTAAAATAATTATTGATGAAACAGGAGCTGCTAATTGGAACAGTGATAAAGTAAGATTAATAATTGACAACTTGTTAAAAGAATAGGGTTTTAAAAAAAGCCTTTATGAACGAAAAGGAAAATAGGGAACGCATAATTTTTAATTCTTCAAAAAAACTAGAGTCTTCATCTAAAAATTTAAACATGGTTTCAACAGAGTTTTTAGAATAAAACTGTTCAAAAATCCATTCACCTTTAGTATTTTCATCTTTCAAAACCTTAAGGAATATAGCATCGTAAAATTGATATTTTTTATTATATAGATCTTTTGATATGATATTATTGAATTTTATATTTTCAATAATTTTTGCCACTTTTTTTTCAGTGTGTTTAAAAGAATAACCTGTTGAACCTTTTACCCAACCAGCCGCCGTGCCAATTTTAGTGATATGTTTTGAAGAGTCATTTTCAAAAGGAAAGTTAGTCATTGGAATATTACCGGTTTCAACTTCTAAAACTTCATATGCTTCAATTTTTAGGAAATTTGCAAGATATTGCTTTAAATAATGGTCATATATTTTGTCATCAACAATATGTTCAGTGAAATAAGTAAACTCAACTAAAGCTTTTTTTGTTGAGAATGGTAAAACATAGGTAAAAGTAGTTTGCTTACCATCTTTTAGCCTGTAATCCATCATGGTAAAGCTTTCTGGATTAAAAACTTCCTTTTTAGTTTCTATAATCCAACCTTTGAAGTGTTGCTTAATTCTTGTGTATTTATCTGTTTTATTAAAAAATGAATCGGATATTCTACTATCAAAAACATGAGATGCTGAAAAGGAATTGTTTTCAGTTGTAATGTGAACTAATTCTTTTTCTTCAACGTGCGTAACCTGGTCAATAATAAAATGAAAATTTCCTTTTATTGAAAGTCTAGATTTAGTGTCCTGATAAAAGTCAGAAGACCGAATCATTTTATATTTATAAGGATTCAAATCAAGATTTAGTGTTTTAGTTGAAGAATAAAACTGTGCTGAATTCCAGATTTTATAGACTATATGATCCCATTTTCCTATGCCTTTTTCCCAAAAACACCATGTTTTGTCATTCTTGGTTTTATCAGACGCATCAATTAAAGCAAATTGCCTGTCATCAAAAAAAGAATCCTTTGAAAATTCTAATGCTAATTGCAGTCCTGATAAACCATTTCCAATAATAATATAATCGAAATGATTTGTGGAAAGCATTTATTTGAAGTAATTATTGTTTGAAGTATTTAAAAGGAACGAATAGCATTCCAAAGCACTCACCTTGCTCTTTTCCCAAATGTTTGTGATGAATTTTATGGGCTCGTCTCACCCCTTTAGCATACCAGCCATTGGCGTTTCTGAATAATTTAAAACGTTGATGAATAAATATGTCATGAACAAGAAAATAGGCGGCCCCATAAGCCATGATGCCTAAGCCTATTGGTAAACAATACCATATGTTTTCGTAGCTCCACAAATAAAAGCAGGTCATACTCACTATGGCATAAAAAATAAAAAATGCATCATTACGCTCAAACCAGCTATCATGATCTTTTTTGTGATGGTCTTTATGTAAATTCCATAAAAATCCGTGCATAATGTATTTATGAGTGAACCAGGCCATAAATTCCATAATGCAAAAAACAGTTATAAATACTAATATCCAATAAATACTTTGCATGGTATAAATTTACATTAAATTTAATTGATATTTCACATAACTACGCATTAAGAGCTCGATTTTTTTGTGATTTGAAACCCGTATTCTGGCCTGTTTTATTTGTAAAGCCGGTGTTTTCTTTAATTTTTTTAATAATTGATTGTAATATCTGTAGGCCATAAAAACTCCAAATTTTGCCTCTATAGGCAGCATTTTTATTCCTTGAAGACCTTTTGCAAAATCTTGCTCAATATCTTGAATGATCTCTAATTTTGCCATTTCGTCGAGATTATTTAAATCAGCATTCGGGAAGTAACTTCTGTCTAAACCTTCATGATCTGCTTTTAAATCTCTAAGAAAATTTACTTTTTGGAAAGCAGAACCTAATGACATGGCAGAATCTTTTAATTCATTATATTTTTCGTTATCTCCTTTAACAAAAACCTTTAAACACATGAGGCCCACAACATCTGCTGAGCCATAAATGTATTTTTTAAATTCTTCTTCAGTTAGGTAGTTTGATTTATGCAAATCCAATCGCATACTTTCCATAAAGGAATCCACTAAATGTTTGTCAATTTGATACTTATGATATGTATATTGAAATGAATTTAATATAGGATTTAAACTAATCTTATTATCCAAAGCCGCTTCCATATCTCTGGAGAAGTTGCTAAAAAGAACTTTTTTATCATAATCATGAAAGGAATCTACAATTTCATCTGCAAATCTTACAAAGCCATATATATTATAAATATCCGCTCTGATAGATTTAGCCAGCATTTTAGTTGCCAAAGAAAAGGAGGTGCTGTATGATTTGGTGACAATCTTACTACACTGGTATGAAACGTTATCAAATAATGATTTCATTTTATAAACGATGATGCTTAGTTATTAAATCTGCAACTAATTTACCCGATATTAAAGAAGGTGGGACTCCTGGTCCAGGGACCGTCAGTTGTCCCGTAAAAAACAAATTTTGCACTTTTTTACTTTTTAATTTAGGTCTTAAAAAGGCCGTTTGTGTTAATGTATTTGCCATTCCATACGCATTACCTTTATATGAATTATAATCTTTAATAAAATCATTTATACAAAAAGATTCTTTAAATATAATATGATTTTTTATTTTTTGGGAAGTTAATGTTTCAAATCGAGTCATTATTTTTTCAAAATAGGTTTCTCTCAATGCCGGTGTGTCTTCTAGTCCAGGTGCTAACGGAATTAAAAATATACCTGCTTCTTGTCCTTCTGGCGCTGAATTAACATCTGTTTTACTGGGGAAACTGGCATAAAATAATGGATTCTCGGGCCATTTAGGGTCGTCATAAATAGCTTCAGCATGCACATCAAAATCAACATCAAAGAACAAGGTATGATGATTTACATTGATAAGTTGTTTGTCAAATCCAACATAAAATAATAAAGAGGATGGGGCAAAAGTTTTTTTGCTCCAATAGTTTTCAGAATATTGCCTAAAGGTTTTATCAATTAAGGTTTCTGTATGGTGATAATCTGCGCCGCTAAGTACAATGTCACTAAGAATTGTTTCTCCTTTTAAAATAATTCCTTTAGCTTCTCCATTCTCAATAATTATTTTTTCAATAGGACTTTCTGTTTTAATAGTAACTCCAAGTTCTTTGGCTAATAAAGCAATTGCTAAAATAACTTCATACATGCCATTTTTTGGATGAAAGGTACCCATTCCAAAATCAGCATAATTCATAAAACTATAAAACGATGGTGTATCACTTGGTTTGGCTCCTAAAAAAAGTACAGGAAATTCAAGAATTTTAGCTAGTCGGTCATTTTTAAATTCTTTTCTGACATCTCTTTTTATGTTACTGAAAAATTGATTAATTTTTTTTGCTGTTTGAAACGTGACTAATTCTAAGGGTGATACTCCGGGGTTATATACTAAGTCTTTAATGGCAATGTCATAATTGCTCTTTGCTGTATCAATGAATTTTTGAAGCTTTATTGAGGAACCTTTTTCTTCTTTTTCAAAAGCTAAAAGTATTTTTTCTAAAGTATCCTCTATCGTTATATAATCATCGACTCCAAAATAAACACTGTAGGCAGGATTTAATTTTTCTAATTGGTAATAATCTGAAGGAATTTTGCCAAAGTCTGAAAAAAAACGTTCAAAAACATCAGGCATCCAATACCATGTGGGACCAATATCAAAAGTAAACCCCTCTTTTTTTAATTGCCTTGCTCGGCCACCTATGGAGGTGTTTTTTTCAAATACAGTGACATCATAGCCCATTTTGGCTAAATAGCAAGCAGCAGCTAATGATGAGAAACCGGAACCTATTATAGATATTTTCATATGTTTAACAAATGTAATTAAAAGTTAAACAATAAAAACACATTTAACTTTTCTTTTGTAATATATTCACTAAATTTTCAATTGAAACAAAAGGGGTGATTTTTTTTGGTAGCTTATTTAATTCTATACTTTTAAGCATATATCCAAGAATCCAAAGTTCATTTGAATTATTTGTTAAAAGTGTTTGTTGGAAGTGTTCTAAATAATTTACGATGTCGTCTTTCTCTGGTTTCACAGTAAAATAGGATATAAAGGTGATATCATCAAAAAATTTCAATAAGTCAACCAGACTATCCGTTGGAATACTCTGACCTAAAAAGAGTGTTTGGTAACCTCTGCTTACTAATTCATAATTTATAAAAAGTAAACCAATATCATGAATCTCATTTTCGGGAAGAAAAAACACAAATGTTCTTTTACAGTTGTTTGGGATTACATCTGACGTTTTCTCGGTATTTAATAATATCTTTTGTTTAATACGTGTTGAAATGAAATGTTCATGAGCAGGGGTAATAGTTTCTGTTTGCCACAAAAGACCAATTTCATTTAATAGCGGTATAAAGGCATTGTAAAATATATCATTAAAAGATTTTTTTGCAATTAATTCTTTGTAAGTTTTGGAAAATAAACGCTGATCAAAAGTTAACATTGCAAGTTTAAAGGAGCTAACCGCATAATCGTCCTCTATATTTTCCTTGGAAGCTAATTCTTTTGCAAGTGCAGATATGTTGTTATTACTTAAAATTGAAATTTTTGAAATTTTGTAGCCATTATTATTTAAAAAAGCCACATTTAATATCTTTTGAAGACTCTCAGTAGAATAATATCTAATATTAGTATCAGTACGTTTTGGCTGAAATAAATTATATCGTTTTTCCCAGATTCTTATTGTGTGAGCCTTAATGCCACTCAGGTTTTCTAAATCTTTAATGCTAAACTCCGTCTTAATATTGTTCATTTATAATAAAAAATAGTTAAACAAAATTAAGAAAATATTTTCGTTAAAAAAAAGATATGGTAAAATAATCAAAAAGTGCGCACGAGAAGACTCGAACTTCCACATTCTAAGCGAATACTAGCCCCTCAAGCTAGCGCGTCTACCAATTCCGCCACGTGCGCAAATGAATTATACAAAAATAAAAAAAGTTAAGCACATTGCTTAACTTTTCTAGTGACCGGGCTGGGGCTCGAACCCAGGACCCTCTCCTTAAAAGGGAGATGCTCTACCAACTGAGCTACCAGGTCATTTGTTTTTCTCTAACGAGGGTGCAAATATAAAATGTTTAATTTATAAAACAATGCTTTTTTAGAAGATTTTTTTGTTTTTTTGCTGTGCTCTAACGTATGTTTTTAATAATCAATTCAAAGCAAGTTTATGATCGTCGTTTTAATCGGGTATATGGCTTCCGGAAAGTCTAGTTTAGGTAAAGTTTTAGCAACTAGGTTAAACTATAATTTTATAGATTTAGATGATTTTATTGAAACAAAGGAGAAAATGACTATCAAAAACATTTTTGATACGAAAGGCGAGATTTATTTCAGAAAAGTTGAGAGCCTATATTTAAAGGAACTCATCCATGATGTCAATGACACTGTTTTATCCGTAGGAGGAGGAACTCCTTGTTATGGCAGTAATATGAGGACTGTTTTAGATTCTGATAATGTTAAAAGTATTTACCTGAAAGCATCTATTCCATCTTTAATTAATAGATTAAAAAATGAAAAGTTTAAGCGCCCTTTAATTTCACATATTAAGACCAATCATGAATTAACTGAATTTATTGGTAAACATTTATTTGAGAGATCATCATATTATGATCAGGCCCATTTTAAAATTATGACTGATAATAAATCTAAAGAAGAAATTGTTGAAGAAATAATTAAAGCATTAATCTAAATACGCTTCAAAAACCGGCCCTTCAAGCACAATTTGAACATGTTCATGCAACGAGGTTGATAAAGAAATTCCTTTAAAATCAGCCTTAACAGGATATTTTTTATGATTTCTATTCACTAAAACGGCTGTTTTAAATTGCTTTAAAGGAACATTCAAAAAGTGTTTAACTCCATAAATTAATGTAGTACCTGAGTTTAAAACATCATCAACTAATATTAAAGATTTATTTATATATTCATCAGGAGGGATAGATGTTTTTATTGCTTCTAAGGGATTCCTTTTATTGATACTTACTTTGCAAAGAATTGGATTAATATCAGAAATTTTCTGAAGAACCGTTTTTAGTTTTTTGGCGAAAATGTATCCGTTTTTATCAATACCTGCTAAAATGATTTCCTTCTCATTTACATTGTTTTCATAAATCTGAAAAGCAATACGTCTTATTTTGTTGTTGATTTGATTATGAGTTAATATGATATTTTTTTCAACAGTCATAATTACGGTTTATTAAATTAAAGTATAAAATTACTCATTTTCATCATTAAAATTATCCATATCTCTTCTATCTTTTTTAGTAGGTCTGCCTACCCCTTTTTTTCTATAATAATCTTTAGATAATTTTAAAAGTTCTTGAGCTTCAAACTGTTCTTTTGGAGTTTTATCAGTTCTATATATGTCAACAAGTTTAGCTCCAATTCTGTTTTCAGGAATATCATTGACAACAAGTTGATAATTTATTTGATCTTTTCTTAATTCAATGTAATCTTGTGGATAAACTTCTCTGCTAGGTTTAACAATTTCCTTATTTATCCTGACATGCCCTTTCTTGCAGGCTGTAGTAGCAATAGTTCTTGTTTTATAATACCTTATGCACCATAAATACTTATCAATACGCATATTATTTTTGTAAAACTACGTTAATGTTCTTGTGCAAAATTATATTAAAATTGTATCTTGCCACCTCAAAAATAAGCAATAATGAGAATAAGAAAAATAGCTCTGTATTTTTTAGGTATATCACTCGGTTTTACAGCATGTAAAAAGGATGATGTAATAACGGTTGTGCCAGATAGAGACAGGGCTGAGCAACAAATTATAGATAATGATTCAATAATTGGTTATTTAGAAACGCATTATTACAATTCAAGTGCTTTTGGGGTTTCAAACCCAAACCCTAGTTTAACTGATCTACAAATATCAGAACTTCCTGAAGATGGCGTCTTACCTGATCCAGATAATAATACTTTATTAATTGATGCAGTTGAAACGCTACCCGCTGTTTTTGCAGAAACAGACTATGTGTTTTATGTTTTAAAATTAAATCAAGGAGGTGGAGATTCTCCTAATTTTTGTGATAAAGTAAGAGTAAATTATGAAGGCAGATTGCTGAATGACAACTTGTTCGACAGTACTGCGAATCCTGTAACTTTTGATTTATTAAGTTTAGTTCCTGGATGGCGTAAAGCGATCCCATATTTTAGTACTTCAGAAGGGTTTAATGATGTTGGTGATGGCACTATAGATTTTTATAATTTTGGATTAGGAGTGTTGTTTTTTCCCTCTGGTTTAGGTTATTTTTCTGGAGCAACATTTAAAATTCCTTCTTATTCACCTTTAATATTTAGTATTGAATTATTTCAAATGTCTCAAAATGACGATGATAATGACGGTGTGCCTTCTTTCATGGAAGATTTAAATAACGATTCGGATTTTACCTTAGAGTTTGATGATACCGATGGAGATAAAATTCCGGATTATGTAGATGTTGATGACGACGGAGATGGTAAGTTAACGTCAGAAGAGATTATAGTAACGACTTATAATGAAGTTACTAAAGAAGCTATAGAAAATTTACCCTTAGAAGCAGATCAGGTATTGGTAAAAATAAAGCAGGAATTAGATGGTACTTTTACAGGAACTGTTATAACCTTATATGATTCTGATGGGAATGGCATTCCTAACTATCTTGATAAGAATAAATAAAAGTATTATATACAGTTACTTAAAAAGCTCGCAATTGCGAGCTTTTTAAGTAACTTACAATTTTAAATATTATAAAATAAAGGATAAACTTAAAATTAACTGATTTGGCCTTGTGTCTAATCTACTCGGTCCAATAACACCTATATTGCTAATAAATGTAGCCTCATTGTTGTTAAATCCTCTTTCATAGCGTAAATCAACCCCTATTTTTTTAAAAGTTAAACCAATACCAAAATGCAGTCCTACAGAAAAATCGTTTTCAATGTCATTAATTGATATGCCGCTAAATTCTGAATCCAAAATATACTGAAACGATGGACCGGCAAAAACACTAATGGGGCCAAGTACATGGAGTCCTATAAGCATTGGTGCATCCATTTTTTGCATTTCAAACGTATCACTATCATAATCGCTTTTTGTTCTCGTGTATACTAATTCTGGCTTAAAATAGAG
>DATCZQ010000095.1:0-23624 GCA_036525815.1 Yeosuana sp.
CGATAAACATGACTTTAGATAAATCATATCCCACTTCCAAAAAATTATCATAAAAATCATAATTTTGTTCAGGATCCAGAACCTCCAACATAGCAGATGAAGGATCCCCCTGATTTGAATTTGATAATTTATCTATTTCATCTAAAACGAATACTGGATTTGATTTACCTGCCTTTTTTAAACTTTGAACAATTCTTCCCGGCATGGCACCAATATAGGTCTTTCTATGCCCTCTTATTTCTGCTTCATCACGCAATCCACCTAAAGATATACGCACATACTCTCTTCCTAATGCTTCTGCAATAGACTTACCCAGTGATGTTTTACCAACTCCTGGAGGGCCGTATAAGCATAGAATGGGTGATTTCATGTCGTTTCTAAGTTTTAAAACCGCCAAATGTTCAATAATTCTGAGTTTAACGTCTTCTAAACCAAAATGATCTCTATCAAGAATTTTACGAGCACGTTTTAAATCGAACTTATCTTTACTAAATTCATTCCAAGGTAAATCTAAAAACAAGTCTAAATAATTTCTTTGAATAGAGTATTCTGCAACCTGAGGATTCATACGTTGCATTTTTGCCAATTCTTTTTCAAAATGACTTGCCACTTTTTCATCCCAAAGTTTGCTTTTAGCTCTTAAACGCATTTCATCGATCTCCTCATCATGACTTACACCACCCAATTCTTCCTGAATAGTTTTCATTTGTTGATGCAAGAAATATTCCCGCTGCTGTTGACTCATGTCCATTTGAACCTTAGACTGAATATCATTTTTTAGCGCTAGTTTCTGAAACTCAACATTCATATACTTTAGTGTTTCTAAAGCCCGCTTTTTCAGGTCATTTATTTCTAATAAACTTTGCTTTTCGGCCACAGAAAGATTCATGTTTGACGATACGAAGTTTACTAAAAATGAGGTGCTTTCTATATTTTTTATGGCAAATGATGCTTCACTTGGAATATTTGGACTATCCTTAATAATTTGAAGTGCTAAATCTTTTATAGAATCAATAATAGCAATAAATTCTTTATTATTTATAGCTGGTCTTGCTTCTGGAATTTCCCTTATAGTCGCATTCATATAAGGTTCTTCTGTAATTATTTCTGCTACTTTAAACCGCTTTTTACCTTGAATAATAACCGTCACATTCCCGTCAGGCATTTTTAAAACACGCAAAATTCTGGCAACAGTTCCGGTTCCATGAATATCTTTTGCAGTAGGGTCTTCAACAGATTCATCTTTTTGAGCCACTACACCGATAACCTTATTTCCTTTGTTGGCATCATTGATTAGTTTAATTGACTTATCTCTTCCTGCCGTAATAGGTATTACCACACCCGGAAAAAGCACCGTATTTCTTAAAGGTAAAATTGGCAAGATTTCGGGCAAGACTTCATTATTGATTTCTTCTTCGTCTTCAGGGGTCATTAAGGGAATCAATTCAGAATTTTCATCAAATTCTTGAAATGACAAACTGTCAAGACTTATAAAATTAGATTTCTTCATATATATTTTTAAGCCAATATGTCATTTTTATACATAAGGCAATTATTTATATTTAATTTTTATTTAAATAAAATACTGAATATCAATTATTTAATTTTGTGTTTCAATATTTATTCCTTAATGAAGTTCAATAGCTATGCCATAATAATATTTAATTTCATAAAAAAACAAAAACTATAAGCTTTATTAAACATAGCTTACATTTTACCCATCTTTTTCAAAATAAAAAGCAAAACTATTGGAAGGGCCAACAAGCCAATCATTAATAAGTTTTCTTCAAATAACCAAGAAGCCAATATTAAAGTAATGACATAACCACCAATAGCACCTCCAAAATGGGCATCATGACCAATATTGCCTACTCTGTTTTTCATTCCATAAATGGAATATAATAAATACCCTATTCCAAAAAGATACGCTGGTATTGGAATGGGTATAAAAAACATATATAAACTCATTCCTGGCTGCAATAAAATAGCAGAATAAATCACTCCCATTACGGCACCACTAGCACCCACAGCACTATAATGATATTCCTCCTTATGAAAGTATAATGACAATAAATTACCTAACAATAAACTTCCAATATATATTATTAAAAAACTATAAATACCTAAATCATTAATAACAATATCCGCAAAGAAGTATAATGAAAACATATTGAAAAATAAATGCGCATTATCAACATGCAAAAAACCAGAGCTAAATAAACGGAACTGTTCCCCTCTTCTTAAAGCTCCAACATTAAATTTATATTTTTCGAAAAAACCAAAATCTCCGAATCCTTTATATGAAACAATCACATTGGCTGCAATAATAATTATGGTTACTAAATCTAATTTGCCCATAAGGAATAAAAGTTTAAATAATATAAGTTCTATATTTGTTGCTGCAAATTTAAAATTAAATAATGCAATTTCTAGCTTACATTGTTCTTTATCCTTTTTTATGGCTTATTTCTATATTGCCTTTTAGAGTCTTGTATATGATATCTGATTTAGTTTATGTTTTAATCTATCATATTTTTGGGTACCGGAAGAAAGTAGTCAACGCTAATTTACACCTTGCTTTTCCAGACAAAACAGAAGATGAAATTAAAATTATAAGGGAAAAATTCTACCATCATTTATCTGATATGCTTTTAGAGGCGATAAAATCCATTACAATTTCTGAGGCTGAAATGAAAAAGCGTTATACTTTTAAAAATGTAGAAGATATACACAAACTTGAAAAGGAAAACAAAAGTATTGTGCTCTTTATGGGACATTATGCGAGTTGGGAATGGGTTTTTATTTTACAAAAGCATATTAACCATATGGGATATGCTGTTTATAAACAATTAAGCAATAAATATTTTGATGCTCTGGTAAAACGAATACGCGCAAAATATAACAGTTATTTAATAACGACAAAAGAAACCTTCCCTACGCTTATTCAAGCAAAACAAAATAAACAATTAACCTTAAACGGTTTTGTGTTTGACCAGTCCCCAAAACTTGATAAAGCAATACACTGGCAAAATTTTATGGGTATAAAAGTACCGGTTCATGTTGGTGCTGAAATACTTGCCAAACGTCTAGATATGGCCACCCTGTTTTTGAAAGTAAAAAAAATAAAACGTGGTTATTACGAAGCTACTATTATGGATATTATAAAAGATCCTAATATAATGGAAGACTTCAAAATTACTGATGCCTATTTAAAGCATGTTGAAGACGAAATATTAGAGGCTCCTGAATTTTATTTATGGACACACAAGCGATGGAAGCATGCAAATAATGCTCCCAAGTAATTACTCATTCTTAACTGTTAGCAATAGCACCTATTTCTTTAATAAATTTATCCGCCAAAGTATCCGCTTCTGTTTTAGATTTAGCTTCCGTATATATTCTAACAATTGGTTCTGTGTTACTTTTACGTAAATGCACCCAACTTTCTGAAAAATCAATCTTTACCCCATCAATAGTTGTTAATTGTTCATTCTGATAGCGGTTTTCTATTTCTTTCAGAATACCGTCTACATCTAAACCTGGAGTAAGTTCTATCTTCTTTTTACTCATAAAGTAATTAGGATATGTTTTACGAAGCGCACTGACACTTATTTGTTTATCAGCCAACAAACTTAAAAACAAGGCTACACCAACAAGAGCGTCTCTTCCATAATGAGATTCTGGGTAAATAATACCACCATTACCTTCACCACCTATAACTACTTTATTTTTCTTCATTAATTTAACCACGTTCACCTCTCCCACCGCACTAGCTTCATATGTGCCGCCATATTTCTCTGTAACATCTCTCAAAGCCCTGGTAGAACTCATATTGCTTACTGTATTTCCAGGAGTTCTGCTTAAGACATAATCGGCACAAGCCACTAAAGTATATTCTTCGCCAAACATTTCTCCCTTTTCATCCATAAAAGCAAGTCGGTCTACATCAGGATCTACCACAATACCAAAATCAGCACGCTCTTTCACAACTCGTTCAGACAAATCTGTTAAATGTTCTTTTAGAGGTTCTGGATTATGAGGAAATTCACCATTTGGTTCACAATACAATTTAATGACATGAACGCCTAATCTTTCTAAAAGCAATGGAATGGCTATACCACCAGTAGAATTTACACCATCAACCACGACTTTAAATCTGGCATCCTCAATAGCTTTTACATTCACAAGTGGTAAATCTAATACTTCAATAATATGTAGATCTATATATGCTTTGTTTTTAGTGATTTTTCCTAAACTATCAACATCTGCAAATGACATTTGATCACTTTCAGCAATTTCTAAAATTTTAGCACCTTCTTCTCCGTCAAGAAACTCCCCTTTGGAATTTAAAAGTTTTAAAGCATTCCACTGTTTGGGATTATGACTGGCAGTAAGGATAATACCTCCATCAGCATGCTCCATTGGAACCGCTAATTCCACTGTTGGTGTTGTAGACAGACCTAAATCTACCACATGAATCCCTAATCCTACCAATGTATTCATTACCAAATTTTGAATCATAGCACCGGAAATTCGAGCATCTCTGCCCACGACAACTTTATACTGGTCTTTATTTCGTTGTTGTTTAATCCAAACACCATAAGCCGAGGCAAATTTAACAGCATCAATTGGGGTTAAATTATCTCCAACCTGACCCCCAATGGTTCCTCTAATTCCAGAAATTGATTTTATTAATGTCATTTTTAATTGAATTTTTAACAAACCTACATATTTTTTTTAGCTTGTATTTTAATCTACCTTAAAAAATGTTTAACGGAATAATTTTAAAGTTAAAATACTTATCTTTCTTTTGAATTTGTAAATTGTACAAATGAATTACTTAGCACATATCTATCTTTCCGGTGACAGTGATCTTGTGACCATTGGAAATTTTATGGCCGATGGTATCAAAGGTAAAGATTACAAAAAATATCCTGTTGAAATTCAGATTGGCGTCTTATTGCACAGGCAAATAGACACCTTTACAGACGCTCATAAAACGGTAAGAAAGAGCACCAAACGATTGCACTCAAAATATAGTCATTATTCCGGTATCATTGTAGATATGTTATATGATCATTTCTTAGCAAAAAACTGGGACAGATATAGCAATGTTTTATTGCCAGAATATGTTGAAACATTTTATGATTCTTTAGAAGAAAATTATCATATATTGCCATTGCGTGTACAAAAAATGATGCCCTACATGATGACCGATAATTGGTTAGTAAGTTATGCCTCTCTTGAAGGTATTTCAAAGGCTTTAGAAGGTATGAATAGGCGCACACAAAACAGATCAAACATGAATGAAGCTGTCCATGAACTTGAAGCATTTTATTCAGATTTTGAAAATGAATTCAGTTTATTTTTTGATGAATTAGTGCTGTTTTCAAATCTTAAACTGAATGAGTTAAATAATTTATTTTATACAAAATGAAAAAAATTCTTTATTACTTTTTAATATTAATTACTATTTTATCATGTAAATATTTTGATGAAAAAGCTAGTGTAAAAATTCCTAAAAGAGGTCTGATATCAAATAAAGCCATGGTTGTTTCTGCACGTGAGGAAGCCTCAAAAATAGGGGTTGATATTTTAAAAAAAGGCGGCAATGCTTTTGATGCCATGGTAGCAACCGAATTAGCTTTGGCAGTAGCTTATCCATATGCTGGTAATCTTGGTGGCGGTGGTTTTATGGTTTATAGAAAATCTAATGGCGAAATTGGAGCAATAGACTATAGAGAAAAAGCTCCTCTAGCATCAACAAAGAACATGTATTTAGATGGCGATGGAAATGTAATCCCTGAAAAAAGCACCTTTGGCGCCATGGCTGTTGGTATTCCTGGAACTATAGCAGGTGTTTTTGAAGTTCATAAAAAACTGGGATCACTTCCCATTGAAGACATACTTAAACCTGTCATTGAATTAGCCTATAAAGGTATTGTAGTTACTCAAAAGCAAGAAGAACGGATTAAACATTATCAACCATTTTTTGCAAAAGTAAATAAAGATTCTATTGTTTTTGACAAGCATTGGAAAGCCAATGATACCATTAAATTTATTTCACTTGCCAAAACTTTAGAGCGTGTTATGAAAAATGGCCGTGATGAATTTTACAAAGGTGAAACTGCAAAAATATTAGTGAAATTCATACAAGATAATGGTGGTATTATTACAGAGGAAGATTTAGCAAAATATGAGGCTCAGTGGCGAATGCCAGTAACATTTACTTATGATGATTTAAAAATCATATCTATGGCTCCTCCTTCAAGTGGTGGTGTTTGTTTAGCACAAATCATGAAAATGATCGAACCTTTTGATCTCGATAAATATGGACATAATTCTTTGAAAACCATTCAGGTTATTACTGAAGCAGAAAGACGTGCTTATGCAGATAGAAGTTATTATTTGGGTGATCCGGATTTTGTTGAAATTCCTTTAAAAGAACTTATTAATAAAGCATACTTAAGCCAAAGAATGTCTGATTTTTCATTTGACAAAGCGACCTCTTCAGTAACTATCTCACATGGCAATATTCAAATTATTGAAAGTGATGAAACGACGCATTATTCAATTATTGACCAATTTGGAAATGCAATTTCTGCAACAACTACATTAAACGGTGCCTATGGATCAAAGTTATATTGTTCAGAACTGGGATTTTTCTTAAATAATGAAATGGACGATTTTAGTAGTAAACCCGGTGTTCCAAACATGTTTGGACTTATAGGAGCTGAAGCCAACAGCATTGCTCCTGAAAAGCGTATGTTAAGTTCAATGACCCCTACAATTGTTGAAAAAAATGGCGAATTATTCATGTCTGTGGGAACACCTGGCGGCTCTACAATTATAACGTCTGTTTTACAAACCATTTTAAATGTTCATGAGTTTAAAATGACCATGCAAGAAGCTGTAGATGCACCAAGATTTCATCATCAATGGCTCCCAGATGTCATACAAATGGAACCTCATTCTTTTGATAAAAATTTAGTTAAAGCACTTCAAAATAAGGGATATATAATAAATGAAAAAGATTCACCTGTTATTGGAAAAGTTGATGGCATCATGCTTTTAATCGATAAAAGGTTAGAAGGTGGTGCAGATCATCGAGGTGATGATACGGCTGTCGGTTTTTAGTTCCAATTTTCTTCTGAGTCAATTCTATTTAATAATTTAGTGCTGATTTATAGAACATTACCCAACGAATCTAAGTCAGCCTATTTATGAAAACGAAAAAAACATTTAAAATAATTACTGGTGTTATTGTCTTTTTAACACTACCCAGCATTTTGTTTTTTGTGTTTATTTTTTTTAAATATAACGAAGATTTACCAAATGGAACGGAAGGCCCAAAGGCAGATGAATTAGCCTATAAAATGCTTGATGCTTTAGATTTTGATGCTTATAAAAATACTGATTATATAGAATGGACGTTTAAAAATCTGCATCACTATAAATGGGAAAAATCAAAAAATAGCTGTTCTGTTTTTTGGAAAGAATATAGAGTCGATCTTGATTTAAATGACCAATCATTAAACAAGGCCTATATTCATGGCTTTAAAATTGAAGGAGAAATAGGTGAAGATCTAACTACTAAAGCTCTTTCATATTTTAATAATGATTCCTTTTGGTTGGTTGCGCCTTATAAAGTCTTCGATCATGGAACAGAAAGGCGATTGGTTGAATTAAAAAATGGTGAGGATGGGTTATTAATAACCTATACAACAGGCGGCACGACACCAGGTGATTCCTATTTGTGGTCTTTTGAAAACAATGGTATGCCAAAAAGCTTTAAAATGTGGACTTCTATCTTACCTATTCAAGGTCTGGAATCTTCCTGGTCTAATTGGACAACCACAGAAAGCGGTGCCAAATTACCCACTTACCATAATATTTTATTTTTAGGAATTGAAATAACACATATTAAAGGAATAAAATATAACTAATTTAATTTTAATTAAATTTCCTGATTTTTAACTTCCCTTTTGCCCAACAAACTGCTGGTTTTTAGATTTAAACAACACATTAAAGCTTGTTAAGCTGCCATATATTCGGGTAATATACTGCTGGAGATCTATTTTTCCTTGCTCATCCAGATCACTCGCATTAATGCGCTGCTCCATAACTCTCAAACGGTCTCTCACCATAGTTATCTTATGGAAAAAGGTGTCAATAGGAAGTTCATAAGGTTTTAAATTAGTGTCGCCAGGTTCTAAAATTAGTTTACCTCCTTTATATTTATCCGCAATTGGAACGATTTCTGAAACATCACTCCACTTTTTTAATATTTCTTTTAAACTGCTTTCAACATCAAAAAAGCTAACCGTATCAACATCATCTTCAGTGGCTTCAATGATTTCTATTTCAGAGTCAATATCTATGGTTTCTAATCCATTATCAATAAAAGTAACCCAGTAATGTTTTGATGACACATTGGTAATGACCCCTTTTCCAAATTCAGCATGATTAATTCGAGAACCTATTCCTAATAATTTCATAATTCCTTTATAATTTATTTCAGTTAACAATTATAATAAATCTAACAGTATTGGCAATTAAAAATTTGCACTAAAATTGTAACTTTGCACTTTTGCTAATTTATGAGCCAATTTGAAGAACATATTGAGGTTAAAGGTGCTAGAGTGCATAACCTTAAAAATATTGATGTCTCTATTCCTAGAGAAAAACTTGTAGTTATTACAGGTTTATCTGGGAGTGGCAAATCTTCATTAGCATTTGACACTATCTATGCTGAAGGACAAAGGCGATATATTGAAACCTTTTCAGCTTATGCTCGTCAGTTTTTAGGTGGATTAGAACGACCGGATGTTGATAAAATCGATGGGTTGTCACCTGTTATTGCCATTGAACAAAAAACCACCAGTAAATCGCCGCGTTCAACGGTAGGTACCATCACTGAAATTTATGATTTTTTGCGTTTATTATTTGCAAGAGCATCAGATGCCTACAGCTATAACACCGGAGAAAAGATGGTTAGTTATAGTGATGCCTTAATTAAAGAACTTATTATCAGTGATTTTAAGGGAAAACGTATCAATATTTTGGCGCCTGTTGTACGTTCACGTAAAGGGCATTATAGAGAGTTGTTTGAACAAATTGCTAAACAAGGTTTTGTAAAAGTTAGAACCGATGGAGAAATTGTTGATCTAACCAAAAACATGAAACTTGACAGATACAAAAACCATGATATTGAAATTGTTATTGACCGATTAGTTATTGACGATACAGTCGATAATGATAAGCGTTTAACAGAAACAATAAATACCGCTATGTATCATGGAGAAGATGTTCTTATGGTTATTGACCAAGACACAAAGGAAACCAGGTATTTTAGCAGAAATTTAATGTGTCCGTCATCAGGCATTTCTTATCCAAATCCGGAACCTAATAATTTTTCATTCAACTCACCAAAAGGCGCTTGTCCTAATTGTAACGGCATAGGTGCGCTCTATCAAGTTAATGAAAAGAAAATTGTACCAGATAATACCTTATCCATAAAAAACGGGGCTTTAGTGCCACATGGCCCTGAAAAGAACAGTTGGATTTTTAAACAGTTTGAGATCATCGCGCAACGATTTAATTTTAAATTGAGTGACCCCTATAAAGACATTCCTGAAGAAGCAAAACAAATGATTTTGTATGGTGGAAATGAAAAGTTTTCCGTAGAAAGTAAAACATTAGGCGTTACACGAGATTACAAAATTGATTTTGAAGGCGTTGCAAATTTTATAGAAAATCAATATAAAACAGCAGAATCTACTTCATTAAAAAGATGGGCTAAAGATTATATGGATAAAATTATTTGTCCGGAATGTGAGGGATCCAGATTAAAAAGAGAATCGCTCTATTTTAAAGTTAATGATAAAAATATTTCAGATTTAGCTAATACTGATATTAGCGAACTGGCAGAATGGTTTAATACATTAAACCAACATTTATCAGAAAAACAATTATTGATTGCTGAAGAAATAATTAAAGAAATTAAAACACGATTAAAATTTCTATTGGATGTGGGCTTAGATTATTTAGCACTTAACAGGAGTTCTAAGTCTTTATCCGGTGGTGAGGCACAACGCATTCGTTTAGCTACTCAAATAGGTTCTCAATTAGTAGGTGTTCTTTATATTTTAGATGAACCAAGTATTGGGTTACATCAACGTGATAATGAAAAACTGATCAATTCGCTTATAGCGTTAAGAGATATAGGCAACTCTGTTATTGTGGTAGAACATGATAAAGATATGATTGAACGCGCCGATTATGTTATAGACATTGGACCTAAAGCAGGAAAACATGGTGGGGAAATAATAAGCATTGGTACACCCGAAGAATTAAAAACACACCACACTTTAACCGCAGATTATTTAAACGGAACAAAGCATATTGACATTCCAAAAAAGCGACGAAAAGGGAATGGTAAATCCTTAATTTTAAATGGATGCACCGGTAATAATTTAAAAAATGTATCGGTATGCTTCCCTTTAGGAAAAATGATTGGCGTAACGGGCGTTTCTGGTAGTGGAAAATCCACTTTAATTAATGAGACCCTCTATCCTATTCTAAATGCCTATTACTTTAATGGTGTTAAAAAACCAATGCCTTTTAAAAGTATTGATGGCTTAAAACATATTGATAAAGTAATTGATGTGAACCAGTCACCAATAGGAAGAACTCCTCGAAGTAATCCGGTAACCTATACAGGGACTTTTAGTGAAATAAGAAGTTTATTCTCTAAAATTCCTGAAGCCATGATTCGCGGTTATAAAGCAGGAAGATTTAGTTTTAATGTAAAAGGAGGTCGATGTGAAACTTGCCAAGGCGGTGGTTTGCGTGTTATTGAAATGAATTTTCTGCCAGATGTCTATGTGGAATGTGAAACCTGTCAAGGTAAACGTTTTAATAGAGAAACTTTAGAAATCAGATATAAAGGAAAATCTATCAGTGATGTATTAAATATGACCATAAGTGAGGCTGTTACCTTTTTTGAGCATATTCCTAAAATAAACAACAAATTAAAAACCATAGAAGATGTTGGTTTGGGTTATATCACGCTTGGGCAGCAAAGTACCACCCTTTCTGGTGGTGAAGCACAACGTATTAAATTGGCAACAGAACTTAGTAAACGAGACACAGGAAACACCTTTTACATTTTAGATGAACCAACTACTGGCTTGCACTTTGAAGATATTAGAGTATTGATGCACGTATTAAATAAATTGGTTGACAAAGGAAACACGGTTTTGATTATCGAGCACAATTTAGATGTTATTAAAACCGTTGATCATATCATTGATATAGGCTATGAAGGAGGAAAAGGTGGAGGACAAATTATTGTTGAAGGTACACCTGAAGAAGTCGTTCAACATAAAAAAAGCTATACCGCGCAATTCCTTAAAAAAGAATTAAATTAGCAAGTTTTATAAATTTATCTAACATGAGACAAGAACTACATCCAAAAGGATGGAATGAAATAAAAACAAATGATTCCTGGGCTATTTTCAAGATTATGGGAGAATTTGTTAGTGGTTTTGAGAAAATGAGTAAAATTGGTCCGTGTGTAACCATTTTCGGATCGGCAAGAACAAAACCAGATAATATTTATTATTTATTAGCCGAAAAAATAGCTAAAAGAATAGTAGAATCGGGTTATGGAGTCATTACAGGTGGCGGTCCAGGAATCATGGAAGCTGGAAATAAAGGAGCACATCTGGGTGGAGGCACATCCGTTGGCTTGAACATTGAATTACCCTTTGAGCAACATGACAACCCTTACATTGATAGTGATAAAAATTTAGATTTTGATTACTTTTTTGTTAGAAAAGTTATGTTTGTAAAATACTCACAAGGTTTTGTAGTTATGCCAGGAGGTTTTGGTACACTTGATGAATTATTTGAAGCCATTACGCTCATACAAACCAATAAGATTGAAAAATTCCCTATTATTTTGGTGGGAACAGAATTTTGGAAGGGTGTAATAGACTGGATAAAAACAACACTCTTAAAAGAGTTTGGAAATATTAGTGAAAAAGATTTAGAATTAATCAATTTGGTAGATACTGAAGATGAAGTTATTAATATTTTAGATTCTTTTTATAAAGAATCTGATTTTAGCCCTAATTTTTAGTATTACTATTTTAAATCATGACATACACATGCAGATATTTTTCAAAAATTAAATTTAAATGTATTACCAATCCAAACTATCACTTTAATTAACCTTTTTAATGTTTATTGAATAAATTGAGATTTCGATTATTAAACTTTATTCTAATTGGGCTACTTAGCCTTACCATGTCAGGTCAAAATAGCATTGACCTTAGAGCTGTATTTAATATTGAAAAAAAACAAATCGCCATATCGCAGACCATTATATATCAGAATACTTCAAATGATATCTTACACACTATTTACCTGAATAATTGGAATAACAGTTATGCTACAAAAAAAACACCACTTGCTATTAGAATGGCCGATGAGTATAAAAACGAATTTCATTTTGCGAAAAATGAAGATAGAGGATTTTCAGTAATTACTTCAATTAAACAAAATCAGGAAGAATTACCATATGAAACATTACCCAGACAAATGGATGTTGTAAAAGTTGAATTAAATACACCTCTTAAACCTAATGAGTCCTATGAACTTAATCTCTCGTACATTCTTCAAATTCCGAGTGATAAATTTACAAGTTATGGGATTACTCCAACGGGTGATATCAATCTAAGATACTGGTATATTACACCAGCTATTTATAATGGAGAATGGCAATATTATAGCAATAAAGATCTAGATGATCTATACATCCCTGAAGCTGATTTAGCCTTGGAAATTATAATCCCAAAAGGATATTATGTTACTTCTGAATTAAATGTAAGTAATTTAATTCAAAATAATGAAAATCAAACAATTACATTAAAAGGAAATAGCAGAGTTAATAATAAATTATTTTTAAGAAAATCACCTGATTTTAATAGCATTAAAACAGATGATTTTACATTAATTTCAGATATAGAAGACCCTGATTTGGCCGTTATTGATAAAGTTTTAATAACTGAAAAAATAACCAAGTTTATTTTTGAAAACCTAGGCAATTATCCTCATGAGAAACTACTGTTAACCAATATTGATTACTCAAAAGACCCTATATATGGATTGAATTTTCTTCCAAAATTTGTACATCCTTATCCTGATAATTTTCAATACGAATTAAAGCTTTTAAAAGTGGCGCTTTATAATTATTTAGAAAATACACTTCTTGTAAACCCAAGAAAAGAGCAATGGATTTTAGATGGTTTACAGATATATTATTTAATGAAATATGTTGAAATAAACTATCCCAACATGAAGTTTCTCGGTACATTAGCTAACTTTTGGGGTATTCGCTCCTTCCATGCAGCAGATATAAATTTTAATGAAAAGTACAATTTAGGTTATATGCTCATGGCAAGAACGAATAGAGATCAACCTCTTTCCATGGAAAAGGATTCTTTATTAAAGTTCAACAAAAGTATAGCAAATAAGTATAAGGCAGGTGTCGGTTTTAAATATCTAGATGATTTTATTAATTCTGATGTTTTAGAATCAACGATAAAATCATTTCTAGCTCAAAATCAAATAAAGCAAATCAAAGCAGAGGCATTTGAAAACTATTTAAAAAATAATACCAAAAAAGATATTGATTGGTTTTTTAAAGATTATTTAACGACAAGAAAAAAGATAGATTTTAAAATAAAGAAAGTTTTTAATTCAAATGATTCCATTACCATAACTATTAGGAACAAAGGTGATAATAGTTTGCCTGTTTCACTATATACTTTAAACAATGATACAATAATTTCAAAAACCTGGATTGAGAATATTACAGATGATAAAACCATTACAATTCCTAGAAATGACGCTGATAAATTAGTTCTTAACTATGAAAATATAATTCCTGAAATAAATGCTCGAGATAATTGGAAATCATTAAAAGGGTTCTTTTTTAATAACAAGCCACTACAATTCAGAATTTTTAAAGACATAGAAGACCCTTATTATAATCAGGTCTTTTTTATGCCAATTATTGAATATAATAATATTTATGATGGTTTAACTTTAGGGATGAAAGTCTATAACAAAACCCTTTTAAGAAAATACTTTAACTATCAATTTGAGCCAAAATTTTCTCTTAAATCAAAATCCTTGACAGGTAGAGGCAATGTTTATAATATTCACGATTTTGAAAACAGTAGTCTGTATTCTCTAAATTACGGAATCAGAGGGAGTTATAATGCCTATGCACCAGACTTATTTGTTAGACAAATTACCCCCTATTTAAGTTTATTCTTCAGAGAAAAGGATGATCTTCGTTCCAATAAAAGAAAAATATTAAATATTAGATATTTAGATACGAAACGAGATGAAGATATCAACAATATAACTAACTCCTATCGACCAAATTATAACGTTTTTAATGTCCGTTATGTGCATTCGAATGATAATTTAATCAATTATAATAGTTGGCTAACAGATTTTCAATTAGGAAAAACCTTTACAAAAGTATCCTTTGATTATGAATACCGACGTTTATTTGAAAATAACAGACAATTAAATTTACGCTGGTTTTCAGGTATTTTTTTAAGAAATACCAATGATATAGCCTCAGACTATTTTAGCTTCGCCTTAGACCGACCTACAGATTATTTATTTGATTACAATTATTTGGGGCGATCAGAATCTACAGGTATTTTTAGTCAACAATATATAGAGGCAGAGGGTGGCTTTAAGTCCAAATTAAATCCTGCATTTGCTAATCAATGGATTACTACACTCAACGCCAGTACTACCTTATGGAAATATGTACTAGTCTATTCTGATGTGGGGCTAGTTAAAAATAAGTTCAACTCTGTTAAATTTGTTTATGATTCGGGCATTCGAATAAATCTGGTAACTGATTATTTTGAAATTTATTTACCCATTTATTCAAATCTTGGTTGGGAAATTGGACAACCCAATTATGATCAAAAAATCCGCTTTAAATTCACGGTTGACCCGAAATCATTATTTGGGTTATTCAGAAGACGGTGGTATTGAAAATGTTAAATTTTTACATTTATTTCTAAATAATACATTTTTAATGAAATATTTATCAATAAAATTGGAATAAAAAATAATTTTATTAACAATTGTTTAAATATCCAAAAGTATTGATATTGTGAGAACCATAAAGTTTAACTAAATTTGCCGAAAGTGAAAGCTCTATAAAATGCAACCAATCCCGGATTTAAAAAATAACATGTCTTTTGATGACTTTAAAACAGAAGTTTTAAATGATTATAAAATTGCAGTCACTAGTCGTGAATGTAGTTTACTTGGCAGACGCGAAGTTTTAACAGGGAAAGCTAAATTTGGGATTTTTGGGGACGGTAAAGAAGTGCCTCAGTTAGCCATGGCTAAAGCCTTTAGAAAGGGTGATTTTCGTTCTGGATACTATCGTGATCAAACTTTTATGATGGCTTTAGGTGAGTTAAGCATCGAGCAGTTTTTTGCTGGATTATATGCCAATACGGATTTAGAAAAGGAGCCTATGTCTGCTGGACGACAAATGGGTGGGCATTTCACAACCCATAGTTTGGATGAAAAAGGTCATTGGAAAGATTTAACAAAGCAATATAATTCAAGTGCTGACATCTCTCCTACTGCCGGACAAATGCCTCGCTTACTAGGTTTAGCTCAAGCATCAAAAATATACAGGAATGTAAATGGCATTAATTCTACAAATTTTTCTAACAACGGAAATGAGGTTGCTTGGGGAACTATTGGAAATGCCAGTACAAGTGAAGGGCTGTTTTTTGAAACGATCAATGCAGGCGGGGTTTTACAGGTTCCAATGGTAATAAGTGTCTGGGATGATGAATATGGTATTTCAGTGCATGCAAGACACCAAACGTCAAAAGAAAATATATCAGAAATTTTAAAAGGATTTCAGCGTAATCAAGAAGAAAAAGGCTATGAAATTCTAAGAATTAAAGGCTGGGATTACGCTAATTTGGTTGAAACTTATCAAGAAGCTGCTTCTATTGCTCGTGAAGAACATGTACCTGTATTGATTCATGTAACAGAATTAACGCAACCCCAAGGTCATTCAACTTCTGGATCTCACGAACGTTATAAAGATAAAAATCGATTAAATTGGGAAATAGAGCGCGATTGCAATTCGAAAATGCGCTCCTGGATGATTGAAACTGGCATTGCAACAAATGAGGTTCTAACGGAACTAGAACGTGTTATAAAACGTGATGTTAGGGATGGTAAAAAAAGAGCTTGGGATGCTTTTCTTGATCCAATTTTAAAAGAAAGAGAAGAATTATCAGCTTTATTATCTCAATTAGCAAAAACAAGTAATAGTTCTGAATTTATCTTAAAAGCAAAGAGCAGTTTACTTTCACTCGAAGAACCCACACGAAAGGATATCTTATCCACTGCCAGAAACATTTCACACCATATTGTTTCTGATAATTCGATTGAAAAGCAGAACCTAAACCATTGGATCATTAAAAAATTTAATGAAGCTCAACTTAGCTTCAGTTCTCATTTATATTCTGAATCTGATAAATCAGTAGTTAGTATCAATGAGGTACATGCTCATTATGATAATGATGCTGCACAAGTGGATGGTAGAATTATTATACGGGATAATTTTGATTATATATTCAACAAGTATCCAGATGTTTTAATTTTTGGTGAAGATACCGGGTATATTGGAGATGTCAATCAAGGCTTAGAGGGCTTACAAGAAAAATACGGAGAACTTAGAGTTTCAGATACCGGTATTAGAGAAGCCACCATTTTAGGCCAAGGTATTGGAATGGCCATGCGAGGTTTAAGGCCCATTGCAGAAATTCAATATTTAGACTATCTTATGTATGCCTTGCAAATAATAAGTGATGATTTAGCTACTTTGCATTACAGAACTAAAGGTCGTCAAAAAGCACCGTTAATAATTAGAACTCGAGGCCACAGATTAGAAGGGATTTGGCATTCGGGCTCTCAATTAGGTGGTATTTTAAATTTAGTTCGGGGTATTCATGTTCTGGTTCCAAGAAATATGACCAAAGCAGCTGGATTTTACAATACTCTTTTAGAAGGAGATGAACCGGCATTAGTAATTGAGTGCTTAAACGGATACAGATTAAAAGAAAAATTACCCAATAATATCGGACAATTCAAAACACCCATAGGTATTGTAGAAACAGTAAAGCATGGAAACGATATAACCCTGGTTTCATACGGTTCTACGTTGCGTATTGTTGAACAAGCAGCCAAAGAATTACAATTAGTAGATATTGAAGCAGAAATTATAGATGTACAATCTTTACTTCCTTTTGACATTAATCATGATATAGCTAAAAGTATAGCCAAGACCAATCGTGTTATGATTATTGATGAAGATGTCCCAGGCGGCGCTTCGGCCTATATTTTAAATGAAGTTTTGAATACGCAAAATGCGTATCAGTATCTAGACAGTCAACCTAAAACATTAACTGCAAAAGCCCATAGACCAGCTTATGGTACTGACGGTGATTATTTTTCAAAGCCATCTGTTGAAGATGTATTTGAAGCGGTGTATCATGTCATGCATGAAATGAATCCTTCTGATTTTCCTAAATTGAGATAATTATATTTTGAAAGCTGTTCCGGTAGTCACTATAAAAAAAGAGTTGAAAGAACTATCTAACGATGAGCTCACAGAACTTTGCCTTCGTTTATCAAAATTTAAAAAAGAAAATAAGGAACTTCTCACCTATTTGCTTTTTGAATCTCAAAATGAAGAGGCTTATATACAAAGCATTAAGGCTTTTGTAGATGAGCAATTTGAAACAATTAATAGGGATAGTTATTTCTACATTAAAAAAAGCATTCGTAAAATATTAAGACTAATAAAAAAATTTGCTAGATACTCTTTAAAAAAAGATACAGAAGTTGAATTGCTTTTGTATTTCTGCCAAAAGCTCAAAGAATTTAGTCCTTCAATAAAAAATAATGTGACACTTACCAATATTTTTGAAAGACAATTGCTTCTTGCTAAAAAAATTGTTTCCACATTACATGAAGATCTACAATATGATTATAATTTAGTCATTGAGGAATTAGATTAAATAAATTAAGCTAAGAACTTACTTTTCGTACTTATCAAACTTAATATGTAACTTTGCAATCTATATATTAAGATTCAAATAAAAGAATGATAAATATTCACGAAAAGACCTTACAAGACTTAGAATTTCATACGGTTTTAGAGCAAGTTAGTGAACATTGTATTACGGCTTTAGGAAATGAAAAAGCACTGCAAATTACTCCTTTTAAAACAAAGGAAGAGCTCTTGGCTGCTTTGCAATTGACCAATGAATATCTATCATCTTTTCACAATAATAATAGAATACCTAATCACGGTTTTGATGCGATTACAAAAGAACTTCAATTATTGCGTATTGAAAACACCTATCTTGAAGTTCATAGCTTAAAAAAAATTGTTTCTATTTCACTAACCACCAATGATATAGTTTCATTCTTAACAAAATTTACAGAATATTATCCGGTTTTAAATGACTTCGCCTCAAATATTGAAGTTAATAAAGCCATCATTGAAAAAGTTGACGCTATTGTTGATCGATTTGGCGATATCAAAGACAATGCTTCCTCATTATTATACGATTTAAGGCAATCAATTAATAAAATAAAAGGTAAAATCAATCAGAGTTTTGCAACGGCCCTGCACAGTTATCATCAGTTGGACTATTTAGACGATATTAGAGAGTCTGTAGTAGATAATAAGCGTGTTCTAGCAGTAAAAGCGATGTACAGACGTAAAGTTCAAGGCTCTATAATGGGTGGCAGTAAAACCGGTAGTATTGTTTATATAGAACCAGAAACTACATTACAGTTTACCCGCGAACTCAATAATTTAGAATATGAAGAGAAAGAAGAAGTCCTTCGTATTTTAAAAGAAGTCACTAATTATATACGTCCGTTTTCAAAATTATTGGAGCACTCTCAATCCTTTTTGATTGCATTGGATGTCATAGCTGCTAAGGCTAAATATGCCAAATCCATGAATGCCATTCTTCCTGAAATTTCTGAAGACAGAAGTATGGTTTTAAGAGATGCCTATCATCCGCTATTATTTTTAAGTAATCTAAAAAACAAAAAAACAACCTTTCCTCAAACCATTGATTTTCAGCAAGAAAAACGTGTCATAGTGATTTCAGGCCCTAATGCTGGAGGAAAAAGTATCACTCTTAAAACTATTGGATTATTACAAGTAATGATTCAAAGTGGTTTATTAATTCCTGTTCATGAACGCAGTAAGGTATTTGTTTTTGACAGGATTTTAAGTGATATAGGCGATAACCAATCTATTGAAAACCATTTGAGCACCTATAGTTATAGACTTAAACAAATGAATTACTTTCTAAAGAAATGCAATAAAAACACCTTGTTTTTAATTGATGAATTTGGAACTGGAAGTGATCCGGAATTAGGAGGCGCTTTAGCCGAGACCTTTCTGGAAGAATTTTATCATAGAGAAGCTTTTGGCATCATTACCACGCACTACTCCAACTTAAAAATATTGGCAAATGAATTACCGTATATGGTTAACGCCAACATGCTATTTGATGAGAAGACCTTAGATCCGTTATTTAAATTGGTGATAGGCCAAGCAGGAAGTTCTTTTACGTTTGAAGTAGCACAAAAAAATGGTATTCCATACAGTTTAATAAATCGGGCAAAAAAGAAAATTGAACGTAGCAAAGTGCGATTTGACGCTACCATAGCAAAACTTCAAAAAGAGCGCTCAAAGCTTGAAAAAACAGGAGAGTCATTGAAGCTAAATGAAAAAAAGAAGCTTGAAGAAGCCGATAAATTGGAAGAAATCAATGCAAAAATTCAAAAGAAATTAGAAAGCTATCAAGAATTATATGATTCCAATCAGCGTCTGATTTATTTAGGTCAGAAAGTTAACGACATCGCTGAAAAGTTTTTTGAAAACAAGCAAAAAAGAGAGTTAATGTCTGAATTTTTCAAGATTGTACAGATTGAAAACTCTAAACGAAAAAAAGTGTCTGCCAAACAAAAAAAGGACATAAAGGTAAAAGAAGAAAAAGTAAAACAAGAAGCGGAAAAAACGGTTGAAGTTATTCGACAAAAGAAAAAAGCTGCTAAAATAAAAGCTATTGAAACTATAAAACCCAAACCTACTTTAAAAATTGGAGATCGAGTTAGAATGCATGATGGAAGAGCGATAGGAAGTATAGATAAAATTGAAAAAAATAAAGTTGTTGTCAATTATGGTATTTTTACAACTAATATCAATATAGACTTATTGGAACTTGTAGAATCTAAAAAATGATTAATATCCCTGAACAAAAACAACTAATACTGTTTGATGGCATTTGCAATTTATGCAATAGCTCTGTCCAGTATGTTATTAAACACGACAAAAATAATATTTTCATTTTTACTGCATTGCAAAGCGAGATTGGACAACAAATTATTAAAGAATATAATATTGACACAACAAAAACAGATTCTATCCTACTCTTCTCTCATGAAAAGGATATTTCTAATAAATCAACAGCTGCTTTAAAGATTGCATCAAAACTAAGTTTTCCAATAAATTTAATGTCTGTATTTTTGATTATTCCAGCTTTTATCAGAAACTGGGTTTATGATTTTATTGCAAAAAACAGATACAAATGGTATGGCAAAAAAGAATTATGTATGATCCCAACACCTGATTTGAAAGGTAAGTTTTTAGATTAGTTCTATTCGTCACTGATAATGCAGTGAAGCGATCTCTTTATCGCTTTATTAAAACCATAATAAAGTCTATTTCATGAGATTGCTTCAGTCATTCCTCCTTCGCAATGACGTTTTATTCTGGAACGAGACTACCCCATTCAGTCCAGGATCCATCATAAACAGAGATGTTTTTATATCCACTTAATTCTGCACCCAAAGCCAATACACAGGCGGTTATTCCTGAACCACAAGAGAAAATGATGGCTTCCTCTTTTTTAGCTAAAGACTCCAATTTAGTTTTAATCAGATCTCTAGATATTAATTGATGGTCTTCTAATAAATCTTCAAAAGGCAAATTCACAGAATTTGGAATAGTGCCACTTCGTAATCCTATTCTTGGTTCAGCCTCCAAGCTTTTAAATCGAGCTTCAGAACGCGCATCTATGATGGTATGGGATTTTGATAACGAAGCCTGTTCAACATCGTCAAAAAACTTTATATAATCTGGATTAAAATGCGCTTTAAAATCACCTTTAAGTAATTTGTATTCCCGTTTAAATTCAGATCCAAGACCAGCGTCTATCCATTTGGGCAATCCACCATTTAATACAGCCACATTGTTATGCCCCATAGCTTTAAACATCCACCAGGCCCTAGCACTAGAGTAAATGCCTTTATCGTCATAAATAACAATAGCGCTATCTGAATTAATACCTAAGTTTTGAGCTTCTAATGTAAATTGCTTTTCTGACGGAAAAGTGGTTGGAAATGGCGCTGAAACATCACTAAATGCTTCCTTTAAGTCAAAGAAAAGCGATTTGGGAATTTGTAATTCAGATTTTGAATCATTTTCGCCGCCGCCAACTTTTTTAATACTGGCATCTAGGATAATTAAATTTTCAGCATCTAAATTAGAATGAAGCCATTCAACCGTTACAATAGGTTCGGAAAACACAATAATTGCCATAATTAAGAATCTAAATCAAAAGTCTCTGTTGGATCCTTTTCGCCGTGATAATCTAACATATCTTCACCATTCGCAATAATACTGCATACTGTAGCATCTCCTGTAACATTTACAACAGTTCTGAACATGTCCAAAATTCTATCAACAGGAAAAATAATAGCAATCCAAGCCGGGTTTAGGCCCACAGAATCAAGTACGATGATAAGCATTACTAATCCTGCACTTGGAACGGCTGCTGAGCCAATGGATGCTAAAGTGGTTGTTAAAACTATGGTCAATTGCTGTCCAAAAGTTAAATCAATCATGTGAAGTTGTGCCAAAAATATAACGGCAACCGCTTGATATAAACTGGTTCCATCCATATTTACAGTAGCACCTATTGGCAATACAAAACTGCTTACCTTTTTATCAACGCCAAGATTTTGTTCAACGCATTCCATAGTTACAGGTAAAGTGGCTGCACTGCTTGAAGTTGAGAATGCCAATGTTTGAGCTGGGCCAATAGCTTTGAAAAAACCTGTGTAAGGGATCTTCTTAACAAATGTTTTTAAAATGGATGGATACACTATAAAAATCATTAATAAAAGACCAATTAAAACTGTTAAAGAATACCAGCTCAATCCTTTAAATATTTCAACAACTTTACCAATATCATCACCGGCCATTTTACTCACGACGCCTGCTAACAAAGCAAAAACAAAAAACGGTGCGGCCTGCATGACCAAATCAACCATTTTTAAAAACACCTCATTAATCCCATCTACTAAAGTTAAAACAGGTTGTGATTTTTCATTGGGGATAAATAACAAACAAACACCAAAAAATATCGCAAAAAAGATGATTTGCAGCATCAAACCATTATTAGACAGAGAATAAAAAAAGTTGTCTGGTACTATATCTACTAACGGTTGTAATGGTGTTGTTTCTTTTCTTTGTGTTGCTTTTTCTAATTTATCAGAAACTGAAGCCTCTTTGATTTCTGAATGAGATAATTCAGAAATTACTTTTGCACGTTCAAAAAACTTAGGATCTTGAAGATAGTTAATCCCATCTTTTATCTGATACCCTTGTGAAGAAGCCCATATTTCATAATTAATTCTGTTGTCAATTCTACTCTGTTCATCAATTAACTTTCCCGGCTTTATGGTGTTTACAAGCAATAATCCTAGCGAAATAGCAAGAACCGTTGTAATTAAATAAATAAGAAGGGTCTTTCCTCCCATTCTACCCAAACTAGCCGGATCACCAATATTAGCAACACCACTAATTATGGAAAATAACACTAAGGGAACGGCTATTAATTTTAAAAGATTTATAAATATGGTACCAAAAGGATCAATCCAATCAATGGTAAACGCACTCCATCCAAGAGAACTTGATAATAAGGCCCAAATGATCCCTAGTACCATTCCAATAAGAATTTTCCAATGTAATGCGAGCTTTTTCATGTATATATTTCTTTAATTTAAAAAATGTAAAATCTCATTATTAGCCCTGATTGAAGCGTTATCCTTTTGTGATAACAAAAGATTGAGCTGAAAGCAGGAAACAGCTACAAATGAGCGACTTTATTTTGCAACCAAAAATCTGCAATAACCAGCGCTGCCATAGCTTCAACTATAGGAACTGCTCTGGGCACTACACAAGGATCATGACGCCCTTTTCCTTGCATTTCCACAGAATTGCCTTCTTTATCTATAGTGTCGTATTTCTGAATGAGTGTGGCCACAGGTTTAAAGGCTACATTAAAATAGATATCCATTCCATTACTGATACCTCCTTGAATGCCTCCAGAATAGTTAGTTTTTGTGGTGCCATCATTATTAAAAGCATCGTTATTCTGACTTCCAAACAT
>DATCZQ010000096.1:0-3165 GCA_036525815.1 Yeosuana sp.
CTTCTATACTTTCTTCATCTGTAGTATTAGTGTCTTGCTGTGCATATGAATCAGAATATCCTACATTTAACAGCAGACTTAACATAAAAATGATAATAAGACTTAAATATTTTTTATTCATATTAATCATCTCATCTATTAATTTATTTATTTTCATTATATTTTTACAATGTCAGATTAATTTGTTTATTTTTACCTTCTTCTATTCTTCTTTTTATTAACCTTTTTGGGTGTATTATTTATTTCCTTAATCCTCAATGTAACTGCACTAAATGTTGCTTGTAATAACATCTTCTTACGAGTATTTTTACTTACTTTTAGTTTCAGATTTCTTATATTTACAATTCTTGGAAGTTTGGCCATCCTATCAAAGAAATTAGCCAGTTCAAAGTATGTTCCAATCACATTCAATGATATTGGAATTTCAAAATAGACTTCCTTTGCTATTTCTTTCTGAGGAGTAAATGAAATCGGCATTAATCCTGAAGCATTTACCGCAGAATATATACTATCAATTAGTGTAGGTATCTCTTTTTTTACTGGAAGCTTTTTAGAAGCCTGTAAAAATTCTTTTTCTAACCTTTTATTTTCAGCTTTAAACTTTGGTAATTCTTTTGCAATATTCTCGTATTCATTTTTTAGTTTTTCTCTCTTTTGTAATTGAGTCTGCAGACCTTTGATTTCTGTCTGTTTTGGTTCCCAGAACACGTAATAAAAAATGACACCCAGAACTGCCAGTACTGCTAAAAGAATTAATATTCTGGATTGTACAGACTTTTGATTAATACTTTCAACTAGATCTTCTATCATTGACATATAAGCCTCTTTTTTCTATTAAAATACAATCACATTAGAGCCATCATCAGAACCTACTACACCGGTTGTAGGTTTCTTTTTTGTCTCCGGTTTTTTATCATTATTGTTATCAACATCAGTATTAGTGTCTTTTAAATCTTTATCACTTTTATTTTCTTCTTTTATTTGCGATTTAGATTTATCTATCATTTCCATTCCGTCTGTCATAACGCTTTTTTCTGCTGTGTTTAGTACAGTTGTATCCGATACTGATTTCATGACAGTAGAATCGGCAGTTTCGTCTGATACTTTAGCCTCAGTTTCCTCGGGTGGTTTAAAAAATTTAACTCTCGCACTTAGTCCAAAACTTTTAAATGTTTTACCGCTTACTTTCTTGTTTGTTATCTTGGAAAGGTTTATATTTCTAAAATGAGGTGATGATTCCAGGTTTCTCATAAATTCAGATATTACAAATTCAGAACTTGCTATACCCGAAATTTCTGCACTATCTCCTCTTGTAGTAAATGAACCGATCCAGGCTCTTTCAGGAATCTCAGTAGATAGTGAATCCATTACATACAGTGGCCCAACACGATTTTTCTCCAACTGAGCTATGACTTTAATTCTTTGTTCAAGCTTCTTATTCTGAACTTTGAATTTTTCGACTTGCTTTCTGATACTATCAAGTTCTTTAATTCTCTTATTTACCCTTGCAGTTTCTTCCCTGATATCTTTTATTTTATTATTTTGAACAATAATGGCCCCTACCATAAGAGCTATAGCAACAGCTATTATAAGAATGCCAAAGACAAATTGACCGAAGCCTTCGACTGATCGCCTTTCTTCTACTGGTAATAGATTAATTTTTATCATGGCCTGTCTCCAACCTTTCTAAGTGCAAGCCCGGTAGCAATACTCATTTTAGGACCGATATCACTAATATAATCAGTATCAAAATCCTTGTTGCTGTATCCTATATTTCTAAAAGGATTTAATAACTCCACATTAGTATTTGCCATAGACTTTAAAGTTTCTTCCATTTCTGGAATTTTGCTGGATCCGCCTCCAATGAGTACAGAATTTACTTTTTCTTTCCAAATAGTATTAGTGAAAAAGTCCAGAGTTCTTTTAATTTCACCACATATCATATTATTGAAATCACCGGCAATTCTCTTTAACTCTTGCGAAGAGCTATCAGAACCCAGTGAATATTTCATTTTTTCAGCTTCTTCAAAATTTACATCAAATTCTTTTTGTATCATTTCAGTAAATTGATTTCCGCCGGTTGTAATATCTCTAGTAAATATAGATATTCCTTCTCTTAAAATGTTAACGTTAATAATTGAAGCTCCAACGTTTACTAAAGCTACTACGCCCTGACTTTCAAAGTAATTCTCATCATACATATTCTCTAAAGCAAAAACGTCTACATCCACTATTACCGGATTTAAGCCCGCATCGGTCACGGCGTTCAAATAACCGGCTGCAATGTCTTTTTTTGCGGCAATAATAAGAACTTCCATGTTGCCTTCAGCAGTTTCTCCCGGAAGTATCTGAAAATCATAGTTAACATCTTCAACACTCTGCGGGATATACTGCTCTAATTCCCATTGAATTGAATCAGCAAGCTCCTTATCAGTCATTTTTGGCATGCTTACTTTTTTAATAATCACCGAATGACCAGAAACTCCTATGGCAACATTCTTGGATTTAATGTTTAAGTCATCCACCAGAGTTGCGATGGAGTCTATGACGTTTTCAGAATTGTTTATAACCTTATTAACAATTGCATCTGGAGGGAGTAGTGCTTCTCCAAGGTTTTTTAACTGAAAACCTTTTTTACTACCTTTAAGTTCTACGAGTTTTATTGAACTAGAACCAATATCGAGTCCAACTACGCCTTTTTTTGAAAAAAACATTCATCCTCCCTGATGATTAATAGAATTAAAACATATTTTTTCAAATTTATCAATACCCATTACTTGAAATTGCATCAAAAATATATATTTAATATCAATTAGTTGAATCATATAACTAATGTTTAACTTTAATAATTTAATGTTTTTTATTACTTTCATCATCTTTAAATTTAATTAGTTAAACTTTTTATCATAATAAATATTGACTAATATAATTATTATCTTTAATATTAATTCTTAAATTAACAATATACACATTTAAATATTTAAACATTTACTTTAACAATACTTTCTAACTCATCAGATGTCAATACTTTTTCAAAGAAAACTAGAATTTACTTTAATTTTTACGTTATTATTATTTTCAAGTTTTACTGTAAATTCGGTAATATACGCTCAAAAAATTGATAATGCCGATAAAGTTAAAGAGCTTTCTGAACTAATTAGCAAT
>DATCZQ010000097.1:0-20297 GCA_036525815.1 Yeosuana sp.
TACCACATCATAATTTAAAGCGATTCCGTTTTGAGTTAATGATTGAACCTTTAAAAAACCTTGATTTTCGGGCGCTAATTTACTAATGCGATCTCTTACACGAGAATCTGGATCTGCAATGGTTAAGGAGCGGATATCCATTTCACTACCTGGTTGAAAGGCATTAAAAAACAAATGGTAAAATACACGGTTTAAAACATCTGGAGAGTTGTTGGTGTAAACCAAATGTTGAGTACCGTTGTATTGATAGGTTTTTACATCCATATCAATCGCCATGGTATAGTCAACATGTTGCTGCCAATATCCAGAATTTTGAGTCGTGTTAATAGGTTTGTTTCTGGTATTGACGGCACTACAAAACACGGTAAATATTATAGCAAGCAAAGTAAAAAAGTATCTTTTCATAAAGTGATATTTCTTTTTATCAAGAATGTTTATTAAAAGCAAAAAGGGGAGTTATCCCCTTTTTGTTATTTGTTTAAGATTTTATTTAGCCATGTGAGAGGCCATGATTAAGGCGTTATAAGCATTTACCATTTTGCCAGATTTGGTTAAATCGGCAAATGGTTTAACGTTGTTAGTATCGCCCCCAGCTACTACTTTGGCTGGCGCCACTAAACCAGAATCCATTAAAATGCGTTTAACTTGGGCTGCTGTTAAACGTGGATAATAAGAGCGTATTAAAGCGGCAACACCAGCAACAGCAGGAGCAGCCATTGAAGTTCCCCCTTTAGTGTCATATTCATTTTCAGGCGTTGTTGAATATACTTTTGCTCCTGGAGCAAAGACATCAACATTTATTTTTCCATAGTTTGAAAAACCAGCGACCATATTAGAGCCGTATTTTGGTTCTAAAGCGCCAACAGTCATGAAAGTATCTGAGACTTCCGGACCATTATCAACTTGATCATTTGGATAAATAGCTACAGTATCTAAATCTTCACCCTCATTTCCGGCAGCATTTACAAATAGCACATCATGTTTTCCGGCATAGGCAATAGCATCTCTAACCCAGTCACTGTGTGTTGAGTAGTATTTACCAAAGCTTCCGTTGATAATTTTAGCACCGTTATCAACCGCATAACGAATAGCTAAAGCAACGTCTTTATCATATTCATCTCCATTAGGAACGGTACGAACTGCCATGATTTCAACATTGTTTGCCACACCATTAGCTCCTAAACCATTGTTTCGTTTTGCAGCAATAATACCCGCCACATGTGTTCCGTGGCTCTCACTTTTCTTTACAGGTTTCACATTCCCATTTCCATAATATTTAGTACTCATATCATCTGGATTGTCTCCATTAATACGTCCTTTAAAATCTTTATTTAAATGGTAGTTTAATTTGTCGTTAATACTTTCTAACCCAGCCTCAATTTCTTTATAGGCATCTTTAATAGATTCCAAGCCATTACTATACATATAGTTCATCATTTGAACCGCCTGAGTTACTTCTTGGTTGTCTGTTTTTATTCCCTGAACATCTTCTTTTGAGTAGTCCTTTTTGTTTAGGTGATTAGAAAGTGCCTCGTCAGCGCCTTTTATACGCTGATAAATTTGATCATATTGCATTTTTCTGCCTGACCAAAGTTGATATTCTTTTTCATATTCTGCCGTAGCTTTTTCATACTCTGGGTTGCTTGTATCACCACTTGCCAAAATCCGCACATATTCTAATTGCTCATCATAACCGTCTCCCAGAAAATTCCAGCCGTGAACATCATCAACATAGCCGTTTTTGTCATCATCAATACCATTGTTTGGAATTTCTCCTTTGTTGGTCCAAATAACTTCATTTAGATCTTCGTGGTCAATATCAATACCAGAATCTACCACAGCAACGATGACTTTTTTACCCTTTTTGGTTTTTATAATTTCAGCATACGCTTTATCAACACTCATTCCTGGAATCGTGTCTTTTAGTAAATCTAAGTGCCCCCAATTGTGTTTTTCAGCAAGCGTTAAATCGGCCGTTTTTAAGGGCGTACGATCAATATTTTCTATTGGTGTTGAAAGAATAGCAGCGCTTCCACAGCTAAACAATAAAGACGTTAATAACGCCGATAAGAATAAAAGTTTCAATGATTTCATTTAAGTTAAATATTAATTAAAAATTTCGGAAGTTGTATAAATATCTTTAAGGCGCACGCCTTTTTCAGTGTGTTGTACAGTAATAATTTCATTATGAGCATCATGTTCTAAGAACAAGAAATAGTTGTTATCAGCAGCACGATTTAAAAAGATTTCTTTTTCGTCAAGCGTTAATAATGGCCGGGTATCATAACCCATTACAAATGGAAGTGGTAGATGCCCGACTGTTGGTAACAAATCCGCCATAAAACAAATGGTCTTTCCTTTATAATTTATCATTGGAATCATTTGCTTATCTGTATGCCCATCTGCAAAAAAAACATCAAAACCAAGCTCAGAATGAATCAAAGTATCTTTTTTAGGGATAGAGGTAAATTTAAGCTGACCACTTTCCTCCATTGGAAGGATGTTCTCTTTTAAAAAAGACGCTTTTTCACGTTTATTAGGCTGAGTGGCCCAGGTCCAATGATCTTTATTGCTCCAGAAATGGGCATTTTTAAAAGTAGGCTCATAGCCTGTTTTATCAGAATTCCATTGAATGCTTCCACCGCAATGATCAAAGTGCAAATGCGTCATAAACACATCAGTGATATCATTAGGGTGAAAACCAAATAGCTTTAAAGACTTTTCTAAAGTATTATTACCCCATAAATAGTAATAGCCAAAAAACTTGGAAGATTGTTTGCTGCCCATTCCTGTGTCAATAAGTACCAGTCGGTTATTGTCTTCAATCAATAAACAGCGCGCTGTTAAATCGATCATGTTATTGGCATCAGCAGGATTGGTATGATGCCATATAGATTTTGGAACAACACCAAACATGGCGCCGCCATCAAGCTTAAAATTTCCTGAATTAATGGGGTATAAATTCATAAGTACACAAAATTAGTAAAACGTACAGAATATGTGCTAATTGTTAAGAATTTATTGTGATTTTTAGGCTTATAAAAAAAAGCCTAATTTAGTTGCTAAATATTAAGAATTGAAAAAATTAGAACGCAGCTTATCGTTAATCACCGTTATAGCAATAAGTATTGGCGGGATGCTTGGAAGTGGTATTTTTGTACTACCAGGGTTGGCTGCCGCAAAAACAGGATCCTCTGTTTGGTTGGCCTATTTAATTGCAGCACTTTGTATTTTACCTGCAGCCCTTTCTAAATCAGAACTAGCAACTGCCATGCCCTCATCCGGAGGAACGTATGTATATATTGAACGCGCGTTTGGCCCAATTTTAGGAACAGTTGCGGGGATAGGCCTCTGGCTTTCATTGCTGCTTAAAAGTTCTTTTGCTTTGGTTGGCTTCGGCGCTTATTTATCAATTTTAATAAGTATTGACCCAGACCTTACCAGAATAGTAGCCGTAATTTTTCTTTGTTTGATCTTACTTTTAAACATTTTTGGTGTAAAAAAGGTAGGGAAAGTGCAAATTGTAATTGTAGCATTGAGTCTGACCTGTCTAACCTTAATCCTTGTTTTTGGTCTACCCAAAGTAAACACCGTTTTTTTAAAGCCGTTTTTAATAAATGGCCAGACGGGACTTATGTCTACCGTGGCCTTTGTTTATATTTCATATGCGGGCGTAACAAAAGTAGCAGCTATTGCGGGCGAAATTAAAAATCCGGATAAAAACCTTCCTCGGGCTATGATTTTGTCTTTGTTTATCATGACCACTATTTACGTTTCTATTGCTTTTATTTTGGTGGGAAATATTCCCTTAGAGGCCTTAGAAAAGGATATAAAACCCATCTATACCATTGCCAATATTTTGGGCGGCCAATATGTAGGTTACGCCGCGGCAGTAATCGGTGTTATTACACTAATATCTATGGCCAATTCTGGGGTTTTAGCTGCCTCGAGGTTTCCATTTGCTATGGCCAGACATAAGCTCTTACCTTCATTTATGAGTAAGATTCATTCTAAATATTTAACACCAACGTCAACAATAATATTGACCTGCGTGACTATGGCTTTGGTTATACTGTTTTTAGATGTTGAAAAAATAGCCAAGCTAGCAAGTGCCTTTATGGTGATGATGTTTATACTGGTAAATGCCGCTGTTGTGGTTTTAAGAGAAACATCTGCCCAGTGGTACAATCCACCATTCAGATCGCCATTGTATCCTTTTGTTCAGATTTTCGGAATTATTAGTGGCATTATACTACTTGTTCTATTGGGATGGTTGCCCTTTTTATCAATAATAGCCATTTTTATTATAGGTGTTGCCATCTATTTTAATTTCGGAAACAAAACACGTAGAACCGGGGTTTTAAGAAAATATGGCCACCGGCCAGCTTTATATTTATTATATAAAAGAAAGAATAAAGAAAAGAAAAACTTAACGGTAATTAATAGTTTAAATGAAGGTGTTTTAGATGGTAAATTAGTGTCAGACGCTGGTGCTGTTGTGGCCTTGTTAGGGAATGAAAACTCACCTGAGATGCTTGTTGAGATAGGCGCCGCAATTAATAGAAGATTACAAATACAAGCGATTAACATTACAGAGGTTCCAAATCAAACGTATTTAGACGCTTTTATGGACGACAACCCTAAAATTCATTCGTTAGCCAGAAGAATTTCGGGCTTAGCAAAGGCCAAAAATTTAGATATAGATTTTGAAGCCGTTGTAACACATGATATTTCTGAAACCATTGACGAATTGAGTAATCAAACTAATTGCGATTGGTTGGTCATGGGATGGAACGGCAAGGCTCACAGCGGGATATTTGTCAGAAATCCAATTGGCTGGTTAGTTACCAACATCAATTCTGATTTTGCTTTGTTTAAAGATAACGGGGTCAGGCATATTGGTAAAGTATTAATAGCGCTTCGCCCGGGAAGAAAAGACAAAAATTTTATTGCTATAGCAGACCGTATTTCTCAATTCTATGGGGCGTCTTTAACACTACTTCATGTTGTTCCAGCACATTTTACTAAGGACGACATTGCTAAAATAGAAGAGAGCTCATCTATTATTTTAAATAAATCGATTTCTAAAACCAATTTGATTATTTTAAAATCTGATGATTCTATCAATGCGATTTCTAAAACCTCCGCAGGGTATGACTTACTAATCCTTGGAACGCCTCAAAAAGATAATTGGATTAATGTACTTTTTGGAACAGGTAAAGATAAATTTACAGAAAAATCAGCTTGTTCTGTATTAAGACTTACCATGAAAGACAACTAAATTATTTATTTTAGTTATTCTTATTTACCTTTACTCAAAACAAGCAAATAAAGATTTATGTTAGCATTAGCAGGTATTATTATTTTAGGGATTTTAGCCCAATGGGTTGCTTGGAAATTGAAAATACCTGCCATCTTACCTTTAATCCTTATTGGCTTATTAGTGGGGCCTCTTGCTTCTGAATACTTGTCGGCTGACGGGACCAAATGGATTCAACCTATTTGGGACGGAAATGAAGGGCTTTTTCCGGGAGAAAGCTTATTTTATTTTGTATCCCTTGCCATCAGTATTATTTTATTTGAAGGGGGTTTGACACTAAAGCTGGGAGAGATAAAAAATGTAGGCCCAATTATTACAAAGCTCATTACAATAGGTTCTTTAGTTACTTTTTTTGGTGCAGCAATTGCCGCGCATTATGTATTCTATTTAAGCTGGGAAATCTGTTTTTTATTTGCGGCCTTGATAATCGTTACTGGCCCAACAGTAATTACACCTATTTTAAGAAATATACCACTAAAAAAGGATGTGTCGGCCGTTTTAAAATGGGAAGGTATTTTAATAGACCCTATCGGAGCCTTGGTTGCCGTACTTGTTTTTGAATTTATTAGTGTTGAAGCTGGAGGCGAGTTTACAAAAACGGCATTAATAGAATTTGGTAAGATTGTATTGTTCGGTTCAACTTTCGGATTTACTTTTGCGCATGCCTTGAATTTTTCCATCAACAAAAAGTTAATACCACACTATCTATTGAATGTATTTGCTTTGGCTGCTGTTTTAGGTGTTTTTGTTTTGTCTGATGTCTTTGCTCATGAATCGGGTTTGCTGGCAGTTGTGGTTATGGGTATGGTATTAGGAAACTCCAAATCGCCTTATTTAAAGGAACTGCTTTATTTTAAGGAATCATTAAGTGTTTTACTAATCTCTATTTTATTCATTCTCCTTGCAGCGAATATTAATATTGATGATTTATTCTTAATTTATAATTGGAATGCGGTTATATTGTTTGCTTTAGTGGTTTTTTTAATACGTCCTTTAGGCGTATTTATTAGCACACACAAGTCAACGCTAAAATTTAATGAAAAGCTTTTTATTAGTTGGGTTGGCCCAAGAGGAATCGTGGCAGCAGGGATTGCCTCTTTATTTGGTTTAACACTTGCTAAAAAAGGGATAGTTGATGCACAATATATCACTCCCTTGGTATTTATGATTGTTCTGGGGACGGTTTTACTTAACGCAACAACAGCCAGACCTTTTGCTAAATTAATAGGTGTTTTTCTTGTGAGATCGGAAGGTATTTTAATTGTTGGAGCCTCTCAATTTTCTAGATTAATTGGCAGATATTTGGAAGATAATGGACGACATGTAGTCTTAATAGACAGCAACCAAACCAATATAAAATTAGCACAAGAACTAGATTTAGAAGCTATTAATGTTGATATTTATTCTGATACATTAGAGGATAATATTGAGCTTAATGACGTGGGTTTTTTAATGGCTTTAACAGGCAGTGCCGACATTAATAAATATGCAATTAGCAAGTTTCAAGCACAATTTGGAGAAAACGGTTCCTTTAGGTTAATTACCGTCGAAGAAATGAATGGTCCAGAAGAAAACACTCCTAAAGAAGGTTTGTTTTCGCACACCGATGATTTCATTCAACTAACAGAAGTAGCTCGTAAATATCCTAAAATTCACGAAATTGAAATTAAAGACAGAGTGCATTATGAAGAGTTAATTGAGATCACTAATGCCGACCCAGATAGAATTCCGCTTTTAGTTAAAGATAAAAGAGGGGTATTAGAAATTATTTCTTCTTATAACAAAGCGATTAGTAAAGTGGAAAAAGGCTATAAGTTCGTGTATTTAGGAAAACGAATTAATGAAATAAAAACCCCTAAGTTAAATTAAAACCTAGGGGTCATTTATAGATTAAATAACGTTAAGATTATTTAATATGAATTTCTGTAAAGTCTTTGCTGATAATTAAGGTCGTTTCTCCGTTGTCTTTTATGTCTTCACAAATAAACCCTTCTTTATCAATTTCCAACTTAGTTACTTTAAACGGTAAACCGTGTAATATAAGCTTAAATGTTTCATAAGGAGCGGTATATTTACCTGATTTGTATTGTTGAATGATTAATTCATTTTCTTTACCAATGAGCGTTAAGTCTCTAAGACTGTACCTTCCTTTAATATAATCATATCCATCATGAGCATCATCATAAATTTGAGAGGTTTCTTTTCCTCTTTTGAAGTAAATATCCAGAACAACTTCTTCAATTTCTTTTTCTCCTACATATTGCTGAACCGGGTATTTTGGGATAATAGCACCTTCCTTGATAAAAATCGGCATGGAGTCTAAATCAGCATCTACCCATAATTCTTGTCCACCTTCAACCACTTCATCTGTCCAGAAATTATACCAATTTCCAACAGGCAGATACATTCTTCGGCCTTTAGCATTTGGCTCTAATATTGGGCATATCAATATCTTTTCACCAAAAACAAATTCGTCATTTCTGTAATGTGTATGTGGATCTTGTTGATCAAATAACACTAAAGATTTTAATATTGGAATCCCTTCATTAGCATACCTCCAAAAAGCAGTATATAAATAAGGCAGTAATTGATACCTTAACTCAATAAATTTTCTAACCACATTGGTTATGTTAGTACCAAAAGCCCAAGGCTCTTGATCACCATGATCTCCAGATGAATGCGTTCTACAAAACGGGTGAAAAACACCCAATTGAATCCATCGCGCATACAATTCGCCATTTGGTTGTTCTGCAAAGCCTCCAATATCTGATCCTATAAAAGAGTAGCCAGAAATACACATACGTTGTGCTTGTATATTAGCAATACTTAAATGTTCCCATGTGGCCACATTATCTCCTGTCCAAGATGAAGTATAGCGCTGCGTTCCAGAATACGCGGCCCGTGTGATGACAAAAGGCCTCTTAGGGTAAGAGAATTTTTTTAAACCCTGGTAGGTAGCCCTAGCCATTTGCATACCATAAATATTATGGGCTTTTCTGTGACTACATCTGTTTCCGTCATATTCGTGCCTTACATCATTTGGGAATGTTTTGCCAGGCACATCCATAACGGCCGGCTCATTCATATCGTTCCACACTCCTTTAACACCTATATCTTCAACAAGTTCTTTAAATAAGTCTGACCACCATTCACGAACTTCTGGGTTTGTGAAGTCTGGGAAATAACATTCTCCAGGCCAAACTTTTCCTTTCATATAAGGGCCATCAGCTCGTTTACAAAAATAGTCCTTGTCCAAACCTTCTTTAAAGACACTGTAATCATTGTCAATTTTAATTCCTGGATCAATAATAACAATGGTTTTAAATCCGTCATCAGACAATTCTTTTACCATTCTTTTAGGGTCTGGAAAGTATTCTTTATTCCAGGTAAAGCACCTAAAGCCTTCCATATAATCAATATCTAAATAAATAGCATCACAAGGAATTTTTAATTTTCTAAACTTTGCTGCAATGGCTTTTACGTTAGATTCCGGATAGTAACTCCATTTACACTGATGATATCCTAAAGTCCACAAGGCTGGCATTTCGTGTGGTCTTCCTGTTAAGTCTGTATAGTTTGTAACCACTTCAGACATATCAGGACCATAAAAAAAGTAATAGTTCATTTCACCGCCTTGAGCCCAAAAACTCGTAATATTTCTGCGCTCATGACAAAAATCGAAGAAAGAACGAAAGGTGTTATCAAAAAAGATTCCGTAGGCATTTTTATTTTGTAAAAGACCTGTATAAAACGGGATGGCCTTATAAATGGGATCGGTATCTTTTCCAAAGGCATAAGAATCAGTAACCCAGTTTTCAAACCGTTTTCCTTTTAAATTGTTATCAACCGGTTTGTCTCCTAAACCATAATAAGCTTCACCTGTATGGGATGTTTTTGACATTTTAACAATGTCCCCACCAAATTCATAACTTTCTTCCCAGTGAAATCCAATTTCGTCTTCACATATAAGAGATTTATCTTTGCTGTCAAAAATAGCTGTGCGTGTGTCAGCTTTTGAGACATGACAAATTAATTTTGAAGTTGTGATGATATACTTATCAGGATCTTCCGTAACTTCAAGTAAATTATACCCTCTGCTGGCATATTTTGTAATGGCATAAGAAAAATCTTTGTCAAAATTACCTCTAGTTGTATATCGGAATCTTAAAACGCTATCCCTTACAACCGTGATGTGCAATATCACATTGTTTTCGGTAGTAAAAGCCAGCGTGTCTAAGTTTTTTTTGTATGAAATTATTTTGGATGGAAACAGGTTCCCTTTATATTCTAATTCAGTATTTAATATCATAAATAATGCAATTTAGTAAGTAGGCGAAAATACTAAATTTAATAAATTAAGCGCCCTTCTTTATGTAAAAAAAAAGGGCGCTTTATTATGTATTGTGTAATGTAAGATATAAAATATTAAATAAATATCAACAAACTAAGGATTTATAGTAAAAACACAAATACCTAATGGAGGCAAAACAACCTCAGTAGAATATTCTTTACCATTCCATGGCTGTTTCTTTATAGCTATGGGTTTTTTGTTGGACACGCCACTTCCCCCAAATTCTTCAGCGTCACTATTAAAAACCTCCGAAAGTTTACCCTTTGCAGGGAGTCCTATACGGTATTTTTCGTGAACTTTTGGGGTGAGGTTACAAACCACCACCACGTTGTTTTCTTCTTTATAGCCTTTTCTAATATAAGAAATGACCGAATTTTGATAATCGTCATAGCTTATCCATTCAAATCCTTCGCCACTAAAGGCTTTTTCAAATAACGCCGGTGTTTTTTTATAAAATGTATTTAATGATTTAAAATAATTCTGAAGCGTTTTATGAGATTTATATTCTAACAAATTCCAGTCTAAGTTACCTTCAAAATCCCACTCGCTAGATTGTCCAAACTCACCACCCATAAACAGTAATTTGGTGCCAGGATGCGTAAACATATATCCATAAAGCAAGCGTAAATTGGCAAATCTTTGCCATTCGTCTCCTGGCATTCTGCCTAAAATAGATTTTTTACCGTACACCACTTCATCATGTGATAATGGCAGCATGAAATTTTCAGTAAAGGCATAGGCTAAACTGAAGGTAATTTCATTCTGATGGTATTTTCTGTAAATGGAATCCTTTGCAAAATATTCTAAAGTATCATGCATCCAACCCATCATCCATTTCATTCCAAAACCAAGCCCCCCAATAAATGTTGGTTTTGAAACCATAGGAAACGCCGTTGATTCCTCAGCAATGGTTTGTACATCCGGAAAAGATTTATAGACCTCTTCATTTAATTCTTTTAGAAAATCTATAACTTCAAGGTTTTCTCTTCCTCCGTAAATATTAGGCTCCCATTCCCCATCTTCTCTCGAGTAGTCTAAAAACAACATAGAGGCCACCGCATCAACACGCAAGCCGTCCGCATGATATTGTTCTAGCCAAAATACTGCGTTACTAATTAAAAAGGATTTTACTTCGTTGCGGCCATAGTTAAAAATCAAACTTTTCCAGTCCTGATGATAGCCTTTTCTTTTGTCAGGATGTTCATATAAACAGGAACCGTCGAAAAAGCCAAGACCATGTGCATCTTCTGGGAAATGAGAAGGTACCCAGTCTAAAATAATCCCGATATCATTTTGATGCAATTTATCTACTAAATATTTAAATTCTTCTGGATACCCAAATCTTGAAGTTGGTGCAAAGTAACCTGTAATTTGGTAACCCCATGATGGGTCATATGGAAATTCCATAATCGGCATCAATTCAACATGTGTAAAATTCATATCTTTAACATAGCTTACCAAGTCATCTGCCAGTTCAAAATAGGATAAAAAACGATCCTCTTCCTGATGTTTTTTCCAGGACCCTAAATGAACTTCATAAACAGAATATGGTGCATCAAGTGCATTGTGTTTTTTTCGTTTTTTCATCCAGGTTTTATCCTTCCATTTGTAGGAGTCATCCCAAACAATGGAAGCTGTTTTTGGCGGATGTTCACAGCGTCTTGCATAAGGATCTGCCTTCTCTGTTTTGATGTCATTATGATGACTATGAATTTTATATTTATAGGTATTGCCTTTACCTACAAAGGGAATAAAACCTTCCCAGATGCCGCTTCCATCCCATCTAACATTTAATTGGTGCTCCCCTTCAATCCAAAAGTTAAAATCACCAATAACAGAGACTTTTTTAGCGCTGGGCGCCCAAACCGCAAAATAGGTTCCTTCAATACCATCAACGGTTACCAAATGAGATCCGAATTTTTCATATAATCTGTAATGCTTCCCAGCTTTAAACAGGTTAATATCGAAGTCCGTAAACAGACTGTAAGCTTTTACTTGTGCCATGTATTAATGATTAATGATATTAGAAATTCCTTTTAAAGGAATGACGGCCCATTGTGGGCGCGAATTAAGTTCATAACCTAACTCATAAACTGCTTTTTCTAGCAGGCAGTATTTTAATATAAATAGGCGTTCTTGATTGTAGCCTAAATTTAAATTGGCATTTTGTGTTTCAGTAACATAGGTTCCTAAAAACAAACCCGTAATATAGCGATAAAGTATTTCGCCCGCTTTAAACAAATCCTCTTGAGGTGCTTTATAATGACTTATATTGTTGAAAATAGTAGCATAAATAGCATAATGAAATGATCTAAACAGCCCGGCAACATCTTTTAATGGAGGCTGCTTTACTTTTCTGTCTCTGATAGTGCTTTCAGGTTCACCTTCAAAGTCTAAAATATAAAAATCATCATCTTTGACTAAAATCTGCCCTAAATGATAATCACCATGAACACGAATCCGTTCTCCTTTAAGTTTAGTCCAGTCAAAAGTAACAAAGCGTTTTCTGATGATGTTTTTCTTGTTGAGAAACTCATGGGCTAACTCCAAGGCCAAACCGTCTAACTTGTGTAAATTATTTTCAATAGTATTTAACCTGTTCTGGAACTGATAAAGCATTCTATTCTTTAACCAAACTGTGTAATCATCATTAAAATGAGTAGGGGTAAAGGCTGTTTCTTCAAATTCAGAGCCTAGTGCAATGTGCATTTCTGCGGTACGCTTTGCTAAGGTTTTAATTTTTGAAAACAAGTTTAAGCCAGCCCAGTCAATAATTTGAGGAGGTATATCACGAATGTTAAGACGCTGAAATAATGCGGTATTGGGTAAGGAATCAATTTTAATGTTTTTGTATTCTAAACTTGAAAATACTTTATGTAATTCTTTAAGCATGTAGTCCCAGGCGTCTCCATCATTTGGGACCATTTGTTGTAATAAGCCAATGGTGATGTAGTCATTATCTGAATCCACAATATTGATACTTCCTAAATAAGCTGGGGTGTTTTTAAAGCCTTTCTTTTCGGATAAAAATAGGCTCATTTCATAGTCCGGGTTTTTATCAGCGTAAAGGCGCCTGAAAAACTTTAAAACATATTTATCGTTATAAATTATAGAGGTGTTACTTTGTTCTAAGCCCATAAACCTTGAAGATTCATAGGAGACATTTGCTAAAAACTGACTTTTCTGGTATTGTACTTTGGTTGTGTCTTTAGGAAGTGCCGTAAGAATGCGTTCAAAAACTAATTTTCTAAACGATTCTAAATTGGTCGCATCAATAATATAACCTTGGTTTCCTTTGATGCTAATTGGAAGAATGCGGTCCTTTGGCGCAAAATTTTCATCGGTGACAAAAGCAATTGGCAAAAAATAATGCTGATAAAAGGCTTCAACAAAATCAATTTCAAGAATTAAACCGTAATACACCTCTCCGAATTGTTGAATTCGAAAATAATCAGATAATTCAATGTATTTTATTTTACTGGCTTTTCCACCATACCAGCGTTGTTTTAAAATATAATCACCTAAAACGTCTGACAGAAAAACTTTAACAAAGGCTTTATTATCCAATAAATCTTCCCAATTATCATCGAAATTTAATGATTGTGGCGCAGGAGTTTTTATGTCATTTTTTTTAGACATGATTACTTAGTGATCTTAAAAATATGAAAAGGCAGCGTTGGGTGTAATTCAACATAATTCCATTCATTATGCCAATTATAAACGCTTTCGGTTACTAAATCATGCATTTGATAAGCGCGCTCTTGATTTATTTTTAAATCATGCAAAGGCACTTTCACGGAGCCTTGTTGTGAATAATAAGGGTCCAGGCTTATTATGATTAAAAGCTCATTAGTTTTAGCATCATTCCACTTATAAAAAGCCATTAAGTTATTATTTTCTATATAACAGAATTGAATGTTATTTGTTTGCTGAAGTGCTTCATTTTGATGTCTTAATTGATTGACTTTGGCAATAATCGTTGTGAGCTTATTTTCTTTATACCAATCATAATGACATAACTGAAATTTTTCAGAATTCAAATATTCTTCTTTCCCGGGTATGGCAGCATCAATCATTTGCTCAAAGACTGGACCATAGATTCCTATATTGGAACTTAAGGTGGCCGCTAATACATAGCGTTGAATGTATTTTGATTCATTAGCGCCTTGTAAGTGGTATGGGTTAATATCTGGTGTATTAGGCCAGAAATTTGGACGCATATACTCACGTTGCTCCGTCTTTGTTAATTCTTCAATGTATTCAATGAGTTCCTGTTTGTTATTTCTCCAGGTAAAATAAGTATAAGATTGCGTGTAACCTTGTTTTCCTAATTGCTGCATCACTTTGGGCCTTGTAAAGGCTTCTGCCAAAAATAAAACATCAGGGTGTTTGGCTTTTACTTCATTAATTATCCAATTCCAGAAATAATAAGGTTTGGTATGTGGATTATCTACTCTAAACACATTGATACCGCAATCAATCCAATAAAATAAGGTGTCTAAACATTCTTGCCAAAGATTTTTATAGTCCTTGGTTTCCCAATAAATAGGCAAAATATCCTGATACTTTTTTGGAGGATTTTCAGCATATTGAACGGTGCCATCTGGGCGCCACTTAAACCAATCTGGATGTTCTTTTACCCAAGGATGGTCTGGAGCTGCCTGAAGCGCATAATCCATCGCGATTTCAATATTAAGTGCTTTAGCCTTTTTAATTAATGTTTTAAAGTCTTCAACAGTACCTAATTGCTGGTTAATGTCTTTATGGCCTCCAAATTGAGACCCTATGCCCCAGGTAGAGCCCACGTCTCCTTCATAGGCTGTTGTGGTGTTGTTTTTCCCCTTCCTGTTAACTTCGCCTATTGGGTGAATTGGGGGGAAGTATAAAGTGTCAAAACCCATTTTAGCAACTTTAGGCAATAACCTTTCACAGTCTTTAAAAGTGCCATGTACACCAGGATGTTCAGATGCTGATCGTGGGAAAAACTCGTACCAGGTACTGAACCTTGCTTTTAATCTATCAACATAAACGGGGTATTCTTTGGAATGGTTTGCTAATTTTTTCTCTGGGTATTTTGTAAAAATATCATAAAGTTTTTTACTAATGGCTTCTTTTATAGCTTCTTGATAGTGTTGTTCATTTTCAAATACTTCTTTTAATCTATCAAGATATTTTTTTTCAGCATCATTACCTTTTTTGCTTATGGTTTTAAGAAATTCAATGCCTTCAAGCAATTCAGATTTAACGTGTTGATCGTCTTCGATCTTTCTTTGAATACCATGTTGCCAGTTAAGGGCGTAATCGACCCAAGCCTCAACTTTATAGGCATAATAACCTTGTTTCTCAACAGTAAATGCGGCTTTCCATTCGTCATTACCTATAAGGTTCATCCGCGTTTCGCGCCATTTTTTTTCAGATTCATGTTTATATAAAACAGAAGCAGCAATAATGTCATGTCCGTCACCAAGAACGTTGGCATCAACAGCCACTGCTTCACCAACCACACGTTTTATATAAAAGTCGCCGTTATTTATTTTGGGGTAAACATAATCAATGACAACCCTTTTTTGATTTTGCATTATTTGTTCTGATTAGAGTCAATAAATTATTCAATGGTGTATCCTACAGGAATGACAGCTCCTTTTTTAATCACAACAATACCGTCTTTTATAACATACATATCGGTCTCTTTGTCTTCCAGATGGCTTCCTCCGTTTATTCGAACATCATCACCAATTCGACAGTTTTTATCCACAATGGCATTATTAATGAAGCAGCGCTCACCGATACCCATAAGGGTTTTGATTTTATAATTTTCAATTTCCTCAAGCGTTTCGTAAGAATCACTACCCATCATGTAGGTGTTTATAATGGTACTCTCTTTGCCAATTCTTGAACGAATACCAATAACAGATCGCTCAATTTTCGCCGCGCTAATAATACAACCTTCAGCAATAACGGCTTTATTTAACAAGGTGCCTTCTATTTTTGAAGTGGGTAACATTCTCGCTCTTGTATAGATGCGTTTTGATTTATTATATAAATCAAATTGTGGAATATCGTTGGTTAAGCCAATATTAGCCTCAAAGAAGGAGTCTATATTTCCAATATCAGTCCAATAACCTTCATACTGATAACTTAAAGTTTTATGAGTTTGAATATTTTGAGGGATGATTTCTTTTCCAAAATCTATTGTATTAGGATCATTCATTAATTCAACCAGCAACTCTCGGTTAAATATGTAAATACCCATAGAGGCTAAATAATTCCTTCCTTGAGATTTCATTTCATCACTAACTTCTGATGACCATTCAGGTAATAAATCAGCATTTGGTTTTTCTATAAAAGAAGTGACCACATTTTGATTATCTGCTTTTAAAATACCAAAGGAAGTGGCGTCTTTGGCGTTTACCGGAATGGTTGCAATTGATATTTGGGCATTATTTTTCATATGAGCCTCAATCATCAATTCATAATCCATTTGATATAATTGATCACCAGATAGGATTAAAACATAATCAAAATCATGTCTTAAAAAATGATGCATGCTTTGTCTTACCGCATCTGCAGTGCCTTGAAACCAGGTTTTGTTAGTTGGTGTTTGTTCAGCAGCTAAGACATCTACAAAGGCAGAACTAAAAAAGCTAAAATGATAGGTGTCTTTTATGTGTCTGTTTAATGAAGCTGAATTAAATTGAGTTAACACAAACATGCGTTTAATATCAGAATTAATACAATTGGAGATAGGAATATCAACGAGTCTATATTTCCCTGCAATTGGAACTGCAGGTTTTGATCTTTCATGTGTAAGAGGATGCAGTCTGGATCCTTGACCACCACCTAAAATGATGGCTAATACCTTGTCGTTAATCATGTGTGTTAATTTAAGAAATTATAAATGTATATGTTTTTTAATGTGTTTTATAATCAGAGAACGCATTGCGTTAATTTACAACTAAAATTTTAATTATAGATAACAGCATTAGGTTAATGATTCATATAAGTTTTCTACTTGTTTGGCAATAGCCGTCCAATCAAAATAATCTTCAACTCGTTTTCTGCCGTTCAAAGCCATGGTTTCTCTCAACGCTTTATTGCTTGTTAATTTGTTAATACCATCTGCAAGGTCTCTTGAAAATTTATCTGGATTTACAGGTTCAAAAGGCGCCATTGTTTGTTGTTCTAATGGCACCAATATGCCCGTTTTACCCTCCACAACAACTTCCTTAATGCCGCCGACCGCACTGGCTACTACGGCTGTTTTGCAAGCCATGGCTTCAATATTTATAATACCAAAAGGCTCATAGATTGATGGACAGCAAAATACATCGGCATGTGAATACAACTGAATAACTTCTTTTTTATCCAGCATTTTATCAATCCAAATCACATTTTTTCTGGTCTTTTTAACTTCCGCCACGCTCTCTTCCATTTCTTTTGCAATTTCTGGAGTATCCGGAGCTCCAGCACATAAAACGATTTGTGTTTCTGGGTCAATATATTTTATGGCATTTACCAGATGAATAATCCCTTTTTGTCTTGTAATTCTGCCTACAAAAAGCACATAAGGCTTTGTTTGGTCAATGCCATAGGCTTTTAAAGTGGAGGTTTCGTTTGTAACAACATACTCCTGCAGGTTAATTCCGTTATAAATTACTTTTATTTTGCTTTCATCAACATTGAAATATTTTAACACATCGTCTTTGGTTTCTTTTGATACCGCAATAACAGCATCCGCCATTTCAATTGCTGTCTTTTCTACCCATGAAGAGGCGTCATAACCACGACCTAATTGCTCTCTTTTCCAGGGTCTTAGTGGCTCTAAAGAGTGGGTTGTTATTACTAGTGGAATCCCATAACACAGTTTAGCTACAATACCGGCAAACTGGGCATACCAGGTATGACAATGAACAATATCTGCATGACTGTCTTTTGCGTTCATTTGAATACACGTACTCAGGGTTTGAAAAACCGCTTTAAGCTTTGAGTTACTGTCATTAAACACTTCGTTTTCATAAGGAAACCCTTTCACAGTCATATTTCCGTTTTGTATATCTTGGTCACCAAAACATCTTACATCTACTTCCATGAGTTTACTCAATTCATCGGCTAAATATTCAACATGTACACCTGCGCCACCATAAACATAAGGTGGGAATTCTCTCGTATAAAAAAGTACCTTCATAATAATCTCATAATATTATTTTGTGAATTTCATTTAGCCAAAGGACATTAAATACAACCTGTTTTATAAACTATTGTTTTTAATCCCTTTGTACTTAAAACGATAAGCCCATAAACTTAAAAATATTATTCCAAATCAAAGGCATGAAATCCGTACTATTATTGATAATTTTCTAGAATTCGATTTTTTTTAAGAATATTTCATCTAAATCGATTTTTTTTATAATTCTGTTTTGAAATATTGCGCAGAACATAATTTAGCTAAGGATTTAATAAAAAAAAGCGCTTCAAATTTAGTTGAAGCGCTTGGAGAATATATTTTATTAAATAAAACCTAATGCAATTATTTGTTAATGCGTAGCAAAGCCTTAATCATTAAGTTTTAAGACGGCCATAAACGCTTCCTGAGGAATTTCTACATTACCTACCTGGCGCATCCGTTTTTTACCCTTTTTCTGTTTTTCTAAAAGTTTTCGTTTTCTGGAAATATCACCACCATAACACTTTGCCGTTACATCTTTTCTCAAAGCCTTAATAGTTTCTCTTGAAATAATTTTAGCGCCTATAGCAGCCTGAATAGGTATATCGAACTGTTGACGTGGTATTAGTTCTCTTAACTTTTCACACATTTTTTTACCAATGTTCTGGGCGTTATCTGCGTGAATTAAGGCCGATAAGGCATCAACAGGCTGTGCGTTTAAAAGAATGTCAACACGCACCAATTTTGATTGTTTCATGCCTATTGGATGGTAATCAAAAGAAGCATAGCCTTTGGAAACCGTTTTTAAACGGTCATAAAAATCAAATACAATTTCAGCCAGAGGCATATCAAAATTAAGCTCAACACGTTCTGGAGTTAAATAGGTTTGATTGGTTATAACCCCACGTTTATCAATACATAATGACATGACGTTCCCAACAAAATCTGATTTTGTTATAATAGATGCTTTTATATAAGGTTCTTCAACTCGGTCTAAACCAGAAGGATCCGGGAGATCACTTGGGTTGTTGACCACAATGATTTGGTCAGGATGTTTTCTGGTAAAGGCGTGATAAGATACGTTGGGAACCGTAGTAATAACGGTCATATCAAACTCGCGCTCTAAACGTTCCTGTATGATTTCCATGTGAAGCATTCCTAAGAACCCACAACGGAATCCAAAGCCTAAAGCTGCAGAACTTTCAGGAAGAAACACTAATGACGCATCATTAAGCTGTAATTTTTCCATAGAATTTCGTAACTCTTCATAATCATCGGTATCTACAGGATAAATACCCGCAAACACCATAGGTTTCACGTCCTCAAAACCAGAGATTGCATTTTTAGTAGGGTTTTTTGCATCGGTTATGGTGTCACCAACCTTAACTTCTTTTGCTTCTTTGATGCCAGTAATTAAATATCCAACATCACCCGCTTTTATTTCAGCTCTAGGAAATTGTTTTAACCTTAAGGTGCCAACCTCATCGGCATTATAGGTCTTACCGGTCGCTATAAACTTTACCAGCTGGTTCTTTTTGATAGAGCCGTTGATAACTCTAAAATAAGTTTCAACACCCCTGAAAGGATTATAAACGGAATCAAAAATCAAGGCTTGCAAAGGCTCATCAACATTTCCTTTTGGTGCAGGAATTCTTTCAATAACAGCGGCCAGAATATTGTCTATACCATAACCTGTTTTACCACTGGCATGTATAATATCTGAAGGATCACAACCCAATAAATCTACGATATCATCAGTAACTTCTTCGGGGTTTGCACTAGGTAAATCTACCTTGTTTAAAACAGGAATAATTTCTAAATCATGTTCTAAGGCTAAATACAAATTAGAGATGGTTTGAGCCTGAATACTTTGAGCAGCATCTACAATTAATAATGCGCCTTCACAAGCAGCAATAGACCGAGAGACTTCATATGAAAAATCCACATGGCCAGGAGTATCAATTAAATTTAAAACATATTGCTCTCCTTTATAAGTGTAATCCATTTGAATAGCATGCGACTTTATGGTAATACCGCGTTCGCGCTCTAAGTCCATAGTGTCTAGGAGCTGATCTTGCTTTTCTCTATCGGTTACGGATCCGGTGGAGTCCAATAAACGATCTGCAAGCGTGCTCTTCCCGTGATCTATATGTGCAATAATGCAAAAATTTCTAATATTCTTCATAAAACAATCTAACCCTAGATTTAATTTGCAAATATAGATGAATTTATCTGGAATAATTTATTGAATTTATTCTAGCTTTCACGAATATTTTTAAAGAAAAATGAGCGGGTTTTAGAAATCGAAATCTTTAGTACATATGGATATCACTCATTTAAACGGAAATGCTAAAATCAAAAGTGGAGATTCGATCTATAATTTTCTTGCTCATTTCAGTAGCTGTAGTTATTCCGGGGGCCTTTGTATACTGCTACTTCCCTGACATATTATATCGGATTTC
>DATCZQ010000098.1:0-3060 GCA_036525815.1 Yeosuana sp.
GCTAAGTTATCACACGAAGGCCACTACAAGGCAAAACCTAAAACCAAATCTGGTAAAGTAGCAGTTCGTAAAGATGCACTTTCTACTATTATTGGCAATTTGTGCGATATGGCGGAACCAGATGCGGCAAGTTTGGAAAAATCAAATAAGAACGCACTTGAAAAAGTGATTTTCACAATTGAGGCATTAACCAATGCGCTGGCTTTTTATGAAGCTCCCGCGGAAGAAGATGACGAAAGCGACGAAAGCGATGATGCAGAAATTGTGGATTCTGGATTAACGGCAGAACAGGAAGCAGATGCAATTGCAGAACAGGAAGCAGAAGAAATTTCAGAAGTTATGGAAGATTCTAATTCTAAAGATGCTGAATCCGTATAACTGATTTATTTTAAAAAAGCGGGTATCTAATAAATACCCGTTTATATAAAAATGCAAAGTAAGAAAAGTTCATTGATGGAAATATTATTATCTACATTTATTGGTTTGATCGTTGCTCTTGCCAGTCAGTTATTAATATTTCCTTTGTATGATATAAATATTACTTTTGGGGAAAATGTACAAATCACAATTTTCATGACTTTCGTTTCTATACTTCGTGGATATTGGGTTCGGCGTTTCTTCAATTGGTTACATATTAAACAAGCAAAAATTGCAGCTATATAATTCTGCAAATTTCGATTTTTACTAATAGTCTGTTTTTAAGGAAATAAAATTATGAATAACCGCCAAAGAAATAATAATGATGATAGATATGCCAGAATGGACAGTTTCAGCATTCGTGGATGTATCCAAACAATGCTTAATGAAAGAAGCGAAAAAGCATCAATTATATTTAATGCTGCTAATGATTTAAATATAAAAATTGCGGAAGGATTACAAAAAATTCTTGGTACTGACCCAGAACGGGTTTTGCGAAATTTGCCAGATTTCACAGCTAGAAGTCGATATTGTAGCCCTAGGCATTTATCAGATAATGATAAAATAGAAATTCTAACGCGTGCAATTATTCGGGATTTTAAAATTGTTAAATGTTCGCGTATCTCTGAAATGATCCATAATCATAGCGGTAAAGATATTAGCTGCACAGATTTACGAAGAATCCCAAATTCGGTTCTTGATGTTTTAGAAAATGCACTGAGACGATAATTATGAAAATCAGAGAAGCGGCAATTGTATCAGCTTACACAGGTATATTAATTGGTAATTTTGAAGATATGCATGAGTATATCGAAGAAATATTAAAAAGACCTGTTTTTATACATGAGTTAGTTGATTCAGACTTAGTTGCTAAAATCAAGGAAAAGGCTAAATCTGACTTTATATCTATACAGGTATCGTAATTATGGCAAAATCCAAAAAAAGATTTTTCTTAGTTCTTGATACTGAAACAACACAACCCACCAAAACGGAAAAATCAGTAGTTTATGATATTGGTGCGGTTGTTTGTGACAGACAGGGAAGAATTTATAATAACCTAAGTGCGATTGTTTATGAAAATTTTGAAAAGGATTTATTTTATACTTCTGATACTTCAAAAAGCAATCATTGGTCATATGCAAATATGAAAATTAAAACGGCTGAATATCATAAAATGCTAACAGATGGAAGGGCAACATTATCATCAATAGCAGCTATTAACAAATGGTTAGATCGGGTTATGGGGGCTTATCCACAAATTGAATTAACTGGATATAATGTTGCATTCGATTTACGGGTTTGCAAAGATACTGGAATTCAATTAGACCAATTTGCTAATAGATTTGATTTGTGGGCGTTAGCAATTGGCAATATTTGTAAAACTTCTGCTTATCGAAGATTTGCTTTACAGAATCATTTTTTTACTGCTAGAACTGAACATGGAAATTCTAGTTTGATGACTTCTGCGGAATGCGTATATAGATTTATTATCAGTGATCCTGATTTTAAAGAAGATCACACAGCACATTCTGACGCAATCATAGAAGCTGGAATTTTAAAATTCATTTTAATGAAAACCAGTTATGAAAAGGCAATGAAAAAATTAACTCCATATGTTTGGCGAGATCATCAACTTCGTAATCATTACAAAGTAGCATAATTCTTAAAAGGAATAACCCGCGAAAGCGGGTTATAAAATTCATAAACTATAAGGAACCGAAATAATGGAAAACTTAAAAAAGGCAACATTAGCAGAAATTAGGGAATTAGCTTTTACTAATCCTGAATTTGAGAAATTACTTGATTTAATACCCGAAGGACTTTCAGCGGAAACAATTTTTTATGATGTTGATTATTTATACGAAGAACATATTAATACAATTGTAGACCCAATAATTGCCAATGTAAAAGCATTATACCCTTTTCTTTTTCTGTATGATGGTGAGGATGTGGAAAATCAGTATATTGATTATTACTTTTTGAGTATTGATGTTTCTGATATAGAAGAACATTTACTAGAAGGCTCTTCTTTAGAATTTACAGAATCTTTGTATTATCTTGATCCTGCTAAAATTGTAACTGTACATTAGAAACTTTAAAACTTGGAGAATTAGAAAATGGCTAATACTGATTATACAATAACTGGAATATCTTCTGTAGGCGATACTGCAAAAACAGAAATTTATTCATCCTTAGAAAATACGGAAGGCGATACCTTTTCAATAAATCACAATGGCAGTTTTATTGAAGATATAACAATTGAAGAACTTGAACAAATTGAAACCTTAATACATAATTTTGTAGCTTTAAGACAAGACATACCGGAGGAAATATGAGAATGCTAGAAATGCTACAGCCGCAATATATCAAAAACTACATTCTAAGGCGTATGGTTATTTTAGTATTATTGCCTTTGGTTGTTTCTGTAACTTTTTTGTTTATTGTGTTTAGAGATGCGTACAATACACTAATTGAAATGCACAAAGAAACAAGGATTGAACAAAGTAATATTAAGGAATTTTGGCAAAAGGATTATAAAGCTAATCCTCGAAGGTAGAAGAAACTAAAAACCCGATAATTTCGATTATCGGGTTTTTTTTCGTCTCGGTTCTAAATGCGAATGATTATCATTCGCATTTTGGC
>DATCZQ010000099.1:0-11004 GCA_036525815.1 Yeosuana sp.
ACTAACATTATTGCTTTGGAGCCGAATTGACTACTAATACCATCGCCAAGAAATCTACCAAATGCCATTGTCGCTGAAAAAATGGTAAAACCTAAACCAATCCATGAGGCTTTGGCAAGAGATATATTTTTTAAATATAAGGCGCTCCAGTCAACAATTGCACCTTCACTCGCCATAATAAAAAAAGACAGAATAGCTAGCAAAACCAATGGTTTACAATGCTCTATTTTAAATGCAACCCCCTCAAACTTTAGTGAAACCATTTGAACATAATTTCTAACAAATAGTAAATTCAAAATAAATAGAATAGCAATAACTACAATTAAATGGTTTAATGGCACTAAATCGGCAGGTAAAAATAAACCTCCAATACCAGCGCCCAAAAACCCGCCTAAACTGAAAAAACCATGGTTGGCTGACATGATATGAACCGAATCCTTTTTTTCAATTTCACTCACCAGAGCATTCATTGCAACATCCGTGAGTCCGGAAAAAGCACCAACAATATACATTCCAAAACACAACCAAAAATAACTGCCAGTACTAAAAGGAATAAGAAATGAAAATAAAAACAAAAAAATCCCAGATGCAGTAACCTTACCAACACCAAATCTGCTAATAAATTTTGGAGCTAATAAGATCATGGATAAGGTTCCTAAGGCCATATAAAATATAGCCAGACCTAATTGTCCCGCATCAATACCTAAATCTGCTTTTATCCGAGGAATATATATGGCCCAGGTTCCATAAATAACATTTAAAGTCGCGAAAACTAAAGCTGGTCCAAAATAAACGCCTTTAGAAAAAATTAGTTTTAGTGAATTCATATTTGAATGTAATGAAGGTTTGACGCTACTAAAATAAAATAAGTTCTTGAATAAATACTTCCTTATTGCCTTTGGAAGAAAAAATAGCTAATACCTATGGTTTTGATAATTGGAAAACAATATCTCAAATAGTCGTCGTTACTTTTAATGTTGACCAAGACAGTAGTTATTTTGAACGTTTATGGAATTGGAATCCTAAAACGAATGATAATATATTGATATCTGGGAATGATACTATTAGGTATAACTGAAAACACATTGATAGCTTAAACGAATGCTGACAAAGTCTTTATAAATGATATATATTGGTTGCTGGCTCCTTTTCAATTAATCTGGGATCATGGAACTTCCATTTCAGAAGTTGTTAAGGCAGCAGCTCCCATAAGTAAAATATATTGAATAAAATCACTTTAACCTATTCCAATGAAGGTGGATATACGCCCGGTGATGCCATGATTTTTATTTTTGGAAACGATTATTTAATAAAAGAATGGGTTTACAGAAAGGAAAATAGTGATGCGCCATCATTAACAACCTCCTGGGAAAATAATCAAGATTTTAACGGCATCATATTAGCTCTAGATCATTTAAAATTAGAAGGTCCTTTTAAATTAAATTTTAGTAATCTCAAAAAAAAAAAAAAACAGACTAATTAATCTTTGTCCACATTCATAAAAAAGCTCAAGGCACCTGAAGGACAAGATTTAACCTGATGAATCAATTCCTCTGATGACGCCGCATCTATTTTAATCCAGGGCTTTTCTTTTGGTTTAAAAACATTTGGCAACCCTTTTACACATATTGCTGAATGAATACATTTTTCAGGTTCCCAAACAATAGTCACCTCATTATTGGTATAATTCTTTGTTTTACTCATAGTCTTACTTTTTCTAAATATACAAAATTGAAATAATAAAAACATCCCTGTTTTTAGGCTTCCTTTCTAAATTTATAATTCTTATTTTTGATAAAACGATAAAATAATACACTTTGTCAAACTTTAAATTAGGTCTTGAATTTGCCAAGAATCAAGATAAAAATGACCCGTTAGCTACCTATAGAAATCAATTTCATATTCCTAAGGACAAACAAGGAAAGGAATTGATATATATGACAGGTAATTCATTGGGGCTGCAACCAAAAAGAACCAAGGCCTATATAAATCAGGAGTTAGAAGATTGGGCTAATTTAGGTGTGGAAGGTCATACAGATGCTAAGAATCCATGGTTAAAATACCATGAATATTTAACCGAAAGTATGTCAAAAATAGTTGGCGCCAAACCAATTGAAGTGGTTATTATGAATACCTTGACCGCCAATTTACATTTTATGATGGTGTCGTTTTACCAACCAACTAAAACACGCTATAAAATTCTAATTGAAGCAGATGCGTTTCCTTCAGATAAATATGCCGTAGAATCTCAATTAAGGCATCATGGTTTTGATGACAAAGAAGGGATTATTCTTTGGGAAGCCAGAAAAGGAGAAGAACTCGCTAATTATGAAGATTTAGAATCAATATTTAAAGTTCATGGTGATGAAATTGCCTTGATTATGATTGGTGGTGTGAATTATTACACGGGACAATATTTCGATTTAAAACAAATTACAGAACTAGGCCATAAACATGGTTGCATGGTTGGCTTTGACTGTGCTCATGGCGCAGGAAATGTTGAACTAAACCTACATGATTCAGGAGCAGATTTTGCCGTGTGGTGTACCTATAAGTATTTAAATTCCGGACCAGGAAGTTTAGCAGGATGTTTTGTTCATGAGCGCCATGCCAATAATAAAAACCTCAATAGATTTACGGGTTGGTGGAGCCATAATAAAGAAACCCGCTTTAGAATGCGAGATGCATTTGACCAGCTTCCAGGAGCTGAAGGCTGGCAATTGAGTAATCCACCCATTTTATCAATGGCTGCTATTAAAGCCTCTTTAGATCTAATTGATGAAGTTGGATTTAAAAAATTAGTTGAAAAATCTAAAAAACTAACAGGTTATTTTGAGTTTTTATTAAACGAACTAAACGACAAACATATCAAAATTATCACACCAAGCAACCCTAAAGAACGTGGCTGCCAATTGTCCATTCAAGTTAAAAATGCCGATAAATCACTGCATCATAAATTAACCGAGGCTGGCGTTATCAGTGACTGGCGAGAACCAGATGTGATACGATGCGCTCCGGTACCATTATACAATTCGTTTCAAGATGTATATCATTTAGTTAACAAATTGAAAAATATTTTAAATGAATAAGCAGCAAAATATACTCATTATAGGAGCCGGACTCTGTGGATCACTTTTAGCATTGCGCCTTGGCCAGAGAGGCTACAACGTCACTGTTATGGAAAAACGGTCCGATTTGCGCAAAGTAGCTATTAGTGCCGGGCGTTCTATTAATCTTGCTTTTTCTGATCGCGGTAACAAGGCCATGAAACTTGTGGGTTTAGAATCCAAAGTAAAAGCCTTATGTATTCCTATGAATGGCCGTATGATTCATGATATTGAAGGCAATACTTTTTTATCCAATTATAGTGGCCGTGATTATGAGTACATCAATTCCATTTCTCGTGGCGAACTTAATGCTTTACTACTAGATGAAGCAGAAAAACATGAGAATGTCTCTATTTATTTCAATAGAAAATGCAAATCCGTTAATTTTGAAAAAACCACTGCTTTGTTTTATGATTATGACTCAAAAACAGATTTTATAGAAGATGCTGATGTCATCATTGCTACAGACGGAGCTGGTTCCATTTTGAGAAAAAGCTACTACTTAGAAAAAAAGTTCTTATTTAGTTTTTCTCAAGATTATTTATCTCATGGTTATAAAGAATTATCTATATTACCTACAGATTCTGGTGATTATAAAACCTATAAAAATGCACTTCATATTTGGCCTCGTGGTTCATTTATGCTGATTGCACTGCCCAATTTGGATGGCAGTTTTACGGTGACACTTTTTTTGAGTTATGATGATGGCAATTATAATTTCAACAATTTAACGACCCCAGAAAGCGTAACTGAGTTCTTTAAAAAAGAATTTCCTGACGCCCTTAAATTGATGCCGAATTTGGTGGCGGATTTTTTTAAAAATCCCACCTCGCCATTGGGCACCGTAAAATGCTCGCCTTGGCATTATAAAGGCAACACACTGCTTATGGGTGATGCTGCACATGCTATTGTACCATTTTACGGACAAGGTATGAATGCCTCTTTTGAAGATGTGGTTGAATTTGACACTATTTTGGAAGCGCACCATAAACCATCAACAAAAAGTGATTGGGAAAACATTTTCAAATCTTACGAAAGTACTCGAAAAAAAGACACGGATGCCATTGCTGATTTAGCTATTGACAATTTTTATGAAATGAAAGACCATGTGAACAATCACTTGTTTAGAGAAAAGCGCAATTTAGAAATGGCCTTAGAAAAGAATTTTCCGGAGCAATACGCCTCTAAATATTCTTTGGTCACTTTTAATGAAAATATAGGTTATAGAGAGGCCCTGTTAAAAGGACGCGCACAAGATAAAGCCATTTTAAATATGCTTGCGGAAGGAGAAATAGATTTAAACAGTGATTTAAGACTAGTTTTAGAAAAAATAAATTCTGAAACACAGGAAATACTTCAAGAAGATAACATAGCTGGACTAAAATAAATTATTATGAGTGAAGAAAAAGTAGTAACCCCCAGAGGAGCCTATCCCCACACCAAGCGTGTGGGTGATTTTATATTTGTTTCCGGCACCAGTTCTCGCCGTACTGATAATACGATTGCAGGTGTTGAAATCATTGATGAAATGGGAACAAAACGCTTAAATATTGAAGTCCAAACCCGTGAAGTTTTATTAAATATAGAAAAGAATTTAGCCAAAGAAGGCGCCTCATTAAGAGATGTGGTTGATGTCACCTCTTTTTTAGTAAATATGAACGATTTTGCTGGTTATAATAAAGCCTATGCAGAATTCTTTAATAAAGAAACAGGACCAGCACGGACGACTGTTGCGGTGCATCAATTACCACATCCCGATTTGGTAGTAGAGATTAAGGTGATGGCTTATAAGAAATTGTAATGGACAAAATCCAAAATTATATCAATGGTAATTTTCACGATCCCATTCAAAATGAATGGTTAGACAACTATTGTCCTGCCAGTGGTGAAGTATATGGGCAGTTACCAAACTCATCCAAAGAAGATGTGGAAAACGCTTATATTGCAGCAAAATCAGCCTTTCCTACTTGGTCACAAACCACCATTGAAGAGCGCAGTAGAATATTAATAAAGATTTCAGAATTGCTAGAAGCCAACTTACAAGGTTTCGCAGCAGCTGAAAGCAAAGACAACGGCAAACCCATCAGTTTAGCAAAAGCGGTTGACATACCAAGAGCCGCCAGTAATTTTCGCTTTTTTGGAAATGCCATTACACAATTTTCTAGTGAGAGTCATGAAAGTGTTGGTCAGCAAGCCATCAATTATACCCTACGTCAACCCATTGGGGTTGTTGGCTGTATTTCACCTTGGAACCTACCACTCTATTTATTTACCTGGAAAATTGCTCCTGCCATAGCCGCAGGCAATTGTGTGGTAGCCAAACCAAGTGAAATAACACCTATGACCGCTTATCTTTTAGGAAACATATGTAATGAAGCTGGTTTGCCAAAAGGGGTTTTAAACATTGTACATGGGCTAGGAACAACCACTGGCCAAGCCATTATTGAACACTCAGACATAAAAGCTATTAGTTTTACGGGAGGCACCGCCACAGGAGCCCACATTGCGAAAATTGCCGCACCTATGTTCAAAAAACTATCTTTGGAGTTGGGAGGCAAAAACCCTAACATCATTTTTGCTGATTGTGATTATGATGCTATGTTAGAAATTAGTGTGCGTTCTTCATTCTCTAATCAAGGCCAGATTTGTTTATGCGGAAGCCGCATTTTTGTTGAAATGTCTATCTATGAAAAATTCAAAAAAGATTTTGTAGAAAAAGTAAAAGATTTAAAAGTTGGACATCCCTCAAAAGCGGATACCAATATTGGTGCTTTAGTATCAAAACAACACTTAAACAAAGTGCTGGATTATATAGCTATTGCAAAAAAAGAAAGTGCAACTATATTATGTGGCGGCCATAAAGTAAACATTCAAGGATTTGAAAACGGGTACTATCTTGAACCTACAGTGATTGAAGTCTCGACGGATGAATGCAGAATAAACCAGGAAGAAGTTTTTGGACCGGTAGTGACCATCATGCCATTCAATACCGAAGATGAGGTTTTGCAAATGGCTAACAAAGTAAAATATGGTTTGTCGGCAACAATTTGGACCAATGATTTAAAAAGAACCATGCGTATGAGCAACCAAATACAAGCAGGAATTGTCTGGGTCAATACCTGGATGCTGCGTGATTTACGTACTCCTTTTGGTGGTGTAAAAGCTTCAGGTATTGGTCGCGAAGGTGGTTTTGAGGCTTTACGCTTTTTTACCGAAGCCAAAAATGTTTGTATAAAATATTAAAGTATTATGGAATTAAACTTAAACAATAAAAACGCCTTAGTTTGCGGCAGCACGCAAGGAATAGGAAGAGCGACTGCCATTGCTTTAGCTAAAGAAGGCGCCCATGTTACATTAGTTGCAAGAAACAGAGAGAAATTAAAAGAGGTATTATCTGAGTTGCCAAATAGCGAAAACCACAGTTATATTGTGGCCGATTTTTCAAACCCCAGAGACTTACAAGAGCAAGTCATAAAATTTATTGAGAAAAGTCATGGGTTTCATATTCTCATTAATAATACAGGCGGCCCAAGAAGTGGTGATATTTTAAACGCCAGTTTAGAAGAATTTGATAATGCGTTTACCCAACACTTAAAGTGCAACCATGTATTGGCGCAAGCGGTGGTTCCTTTTATGAAAGACATTGGTTTTGGCAGAATTATAAATATTATTTCTACCTCGGTTAAAGAGCCTATTCCCGGTCTTGGGGTTAGTAACACGATTAGAGGTGCTGTGGGTAACTGGAGCAAAACCTTATCCATTGAATTAGGGCCTTTTGGCATTACAGTAAACAATGTGTTACCTGGATTTACAGAAACTGAACGACTCAATGAAATTATTAAAATTAAAGCTATGGGTGCAGAAACTTCAGTTGAAGAAATGACTGAAATTATGAAAAATTATTCGCCTGCTAAACGTTTTGCACAACCAGAAGAAACGGCCATGGTTATTACCTTTTTAGCCAGTGAAGCAGCTAGTTATGTCAACGGCATCAACGTGCCTGTTGATGGCGGTAGAACAAAATCTTTGTAAATTTTAAAATACCAAACTAAAACTAACTCATGAAAAAAATAATAGCCTTCCTGTTTATTGCCTTAAACCTCATAACCCAGGCTCAAGAAAAAGACTGGGTTTTAACCACGGGAAAGGTTGAAGCCTATACGGGGATTGTTGCCGCAAATGGGCGCATTGGTATTCTTCCAGAAGACAAACCCTTTCAAACAAAAAGCATCATTCTCAATAATGTTTATGAAAAAGAATCGGAATTAGGAGTGAGCAGAATAATATCTGGTATGAATTTCGCCAATTTGGATATTGAGATAGATGGTGAAAAAATCACGGAGCAAAATGTAAACGATTGGGAACAGTCATTAAAAATGAAAACGGCTGCATTTGAAACGTCATTCACTTTTAAAGATAAAGCTAAAATTACCTATACCATTTATGCACTGAGAAATATTCAATATGCAGGATATATTGACATTAATATTCTTCCTTTAAAAAACATTAAAATTAAAGCCACTGGTAAAATCTCAACACCGGAAGAGTTTTTAACACCATTGAGTACTTTTAGAATTTTAAAAGATAATGAAGTTACCATGCCTATATTACAAACCGTTGCTAAAAGCAAGTTTGGCAAACATACCATTGGTACCTCAGCAACCTTTGTCTGGCATGCTATTAATTCTGGCAGCGAAGACCAGAGACCCCATTTAACGCATGAGAAAGTATCTGATTATGAGAACCATTTATCATTTGAAAAGGAATTAAAGAAGAATGAAACCTATGAATTTGCATGGACAGGTGCAGAATGTTCTACTCAAGATTTTGAAGATCCCCAAACAGAATCAGAACGGTTTGTTATTTTTAATTTACTCACGCCAAGAAATGATTTAATCGACCAACATAAAAAATTATGGGACGATCTTTGGCAAGGTGATATCATCATTGAAGGCGATGTACAATCTCAAATAGATGTGCGTTTGGCATTATATCATTTATATGCTTTTTCAAGGGGGGATTCTAATTTGAGCATCTCTCCTATGGGATTGTCTTCTCAAAATTATAATGGTCATATTTTTTGGGACACCGAACTTTGGATGTTCCCTCCGTTATTAATGTTGAATCAGGATATTGCGCGCTCTTTAGTAAACTATCGGTCGGACAGAATTAATAAAGCCAAAGAAAAAGCAATCAATTTTGGATATAAAGGCGCCATGTTCCCATGGGAGAGTGACGATACTGGTGAAGAAGCGACTCCTGCATGGGCATTAACGGGTACATTTGAACACCATATAACGGCAGATGTAGCCATTGCATTTTGGAATTACTATCGCGTTATTCAAAATAAAGAGTGGTTAATAACCCGGGGCTACCCCATGTTAAAAGAGATTGCTGATTACTGGGTGAGCCGATCTGTATTAAACACAGATGGCAGTTACAGTATAAAAAATGTAGTTGGAGCCAATGAATTTGCCCCAAATGTTGATGATAATGCTTTTACAAATGGCTCAGCAATCACCGCTTTAAAATTCGCTTCTGCAGCTGCTGTAGAAGTTGGTGAATCACCAGATACCAGTTGGGAAACAGTCGCTTCAAAAATAAAAATTCATAAATTTCCTGACGGCACTACCATGGAACACAGCAAATATGCTGGTGAGATTATTAAACAAGCAGATGTGAATTTATTATCCTATCCTTTACATGTGATTGCCGATGAAGAAACCATTAAAAAAGATTTAAAATATTACGAACCAAAATTAGCTGATGAAGGTCCTGCTATGGGACAATCTGTATTTGCAGTCTTATACGCTAAACTTGGTAATGCTAAAGAAGCCTATCGCCTATTTAAACGAAGTTATGAGCCTAATAAAAGACCTCCATTTGGAGCTTTAGCAGAAGCCGCAAACAGTAACAACCCTTATTTTGCAACAGGCGCAGGCGGCATGTTACAAGTCGTTTTGTTTGGTTTTGGCGGATTGGATATTACCAATGATGGCATTGTTCAAAAAAATGCTATTTTACCTAAAGAGTGGAAGTCTTTAACTTTAAAGGGTATTGGTCCTGAAAGAAAAACATTTGTTATTACCGAATAATTTTTTGGTTAATGATAATGCCATAAAAGTTTGTAACTTTAAATTATAAAAATCGCGTGAGGGATCGAAGCTAGCTACCATGTAGCGCGTAAAGCCCGACGTTTTGAGCTCTTAAGCGAAAAAGCGGCACGCCCAAAATAATAAACTATGAGTAAATTGGTTTCTCCTTTAAATTTTAAAGCCTGGATTGAAGAAAACAGACATTTACTAAAACCGCCTGTTGGTAATAAAGTGGTTTGGAAAGACGGTGATTTTATTGTAATGGTTGTTGGTGGACCCAATAACAGAAAAGATTATCACTACAATGAAACGCCTGAATTTTTCTATCAGGTAGAAGGAGACATTGTTTTAAAAATTATTGACAATGGCACTCCTAAAGATGTGCATATTAAAGAAGGTGATATTTATTTATTACCTCCTAAAGTACCGCATTCTCCACAAAGAGGTGCTAACACTGTTGGATTGGTTATTGAATATAAACGACCCGAAGGTATGCGAGATGCACTGCTTTGGTTTTGTGAACATTGTGTAACCAAATTATACGAAGAAGATTTTACGGTAAAAAATATTGAAACTGATATGCCTAAAATTTTTGACAAGTATTATGGTGATTTACATAAACGAACGTGTCCTAATTGCGGAAAAACAATGGAACCACCTAAAAAAGTAAAAATTGATTAAATTTTTATGAAACGTAAATTAAGAATAAACGGGCATTCACACTTATTACCTTACCCTGAGGAAATACCTGATTTCATGAGAGAGAAAGGTATTTTTTGGGTAGACAAAGACCGGAAGTTCATGCTTCAAAAAGACTGGAGCCGTCCGGTAACTGATTCCAGCTTCTTCCTTCATGAGAAATTAGAATGGATGGAACGTTTTAAAATTGATCATGCGGTTGTACTTAACTTATCACAACTGTATGGCAATGGTTTACGTGTTGAAGAAATGAAGCAAGCGCTTCGCTTTCAAAATGACTTTAACGCCCGTATTCAGCATGAAAACCCAAGTAAGTTTACTTGTGGGTTTGTAGTTCACCCCGGTTTTGTTAGAAGTGCCTGCTGGGAAATAGAGCGCTGTGTTGAAACGCATGGCTTGCAGCTTTTATGTTTACCAACGCATTATATGGATACTATTGGTACCTGGCGTTGTATATTTGATGAGGAAAATGAACCTATTTTTGAATTGGCTAATAAATATAATTTAGCGGTAGAAATTCATCCCTATGATGGTGAAAAATTTATAAAACTAGAAAACATCTCCTGGCGTTTTCACTTAATTTGGATGCTGGCACAATGTGCCGATGCCTACCATTTTTTAACACTGAATGGGTATCAGGAAAAGTACCCCAATATGCGTACTTGTTTTGCTCACGGCGGTCAGTTGGCTCAAATTAATTTAGGCAGACGTATTCAGGGCTTCGACGGAAGACCTGATTTATTTGAAGGTAAACATCATCCAAGAAAAGCCGTTGGTCATAAAAATATCTTTTTTGACACCCTGGTTCATGATACAGGTTCTCTGCAGTTATTAATTAAAAACCAAGGCTCAAAACAAGTTTTAATGGGATTAGACGATCCTTACCCCTTAGGTGAAATGGAAAGTATTAAACAATCGTCTTATCCAGGGAAAATATTAGATCTTGCCATGGAGCGCAACATCATCACAGAAACGGAGCGCGATGCCATTTGGGAAGACAATGTAATTCAATGGTTATGCGGTGAAGATGCCAATGCCAAACAAAAATTACTTAACAGAATTCTATCCTAATGCATTTTATTCCAGAAGATATAGACAATTAT
>DATCZQ010000100.1:0-7969 GCA_036525815.1 Yeosuana sp.
ATCTTGAACATCGCTGATAACTAAGGCATCAGCAGGAGTTACCGTAAATGTAGCCGTATCCTGACCAGACTCACATAAGTCCGTTACATTATAAGTTACACTAGTAGCACCACCATCACATAATACAGGAACCGAATATTGTTCTGCAAATTCTCCTGTTGGAGAATTACCACCAGTTACACTAAAACCAGCGATCCAATTAGCGAACGCAGTATCTAAAGCGGCTTGATCAGTAAAGTCACAAGCATTAACAGTAAGATCTTGAACATCACTTGTAATTAATGGATTTGCACTCTCTACTGTAAAAGTAGCTATATCTTGTCCTGTTTGACATAAATCGGTTACATTATAAACGATGTCTACAGAACCACCACATAAAGCAGGAGCCGTATATTGTTCAGCAAAGTCTCCAGATGGACTACATCCACCGCTTACAGAGAAATTATTTAACCATGCAGCAAAGGCAGTATCTAAATCTTCTTGAGTTGAATACGTTCCAACAGTTACTGTTTCATTTGGTACATCACTAATAACTAGCGTATCAGGGACAACATTAATAGTTTGTGTATGTGTATGAAAATTACCTGTAAGGTCATAAATTGTCCAAGTTCTAGTAATTACAGTTATTATAGGACAAGTACCAGGTGCAGTACTATCAGAATATACGGGATCTAAAGGAGTTGAATCACAATTATCAATATTATATCTTCTAACAGTACCAGTTAGAGTTAAATCGTCTGGATCATCATTACAAGTTATAGTAACTGTAGGAGGCGCATCGAAACGCGGTGATTCATCATCAATTATCGTTACAGTTTGATTACAACTAGCAGTTCTATCTGAATCATCTGTTACAATCCAAGTTACAAGAGTTTCACCTAAATCAAATTCAAAAGTTGTAGGATCAATATCAACACCACCAACTTGAGCAACTATAGATTTTACGCCACAGTTATCATTTGCTACTGGACTTCCTAATAAAACAGTAGTTGAACAATTTCCTTCACCATCATCAGAAGTATTAGCCGTTACATCACCAGGGCAAGTAATTATTGGGTCTTGAGTATCATTCACTGTCACATTGAAACTACATTCAGCAGTTCTACCAGCAGCATCAGTTACTTGATAAGTGACAAGAGTAGTTCCTATTGGGAAGGCACTACCAGAAGCTAAACCAGCAGTAAGTACAGTATTAGCACCCGGACAGTTATCTGTTCCAACTGGCGTCGTATAATTCACCACGGCATCACAGCTATTAGCATCATTACTAACAACAATATCACCAGGGCAAGTAATTATTGGGTCTTGAGTATCGTTCACTGTCACATTGAAGCTACATTCAGCAGTTCTACCAGCAGCATCAGTTACTTGATAAGTGACAAGAGTAGTTCCTATTGGGAAGGTACTACCAGAGGCTAAACCAGCAGTAAGTACAGTATTAGCACCCGGACAGTTATCTGTTCCAACTGGCGTCGTATAATTAACCACGGCATCACAGCTATCAGCATCATTACTAACAACAATATCACCTGGGCAAGTAATTATTGGGTCTTGAGTATCGTTCACAATCACATTAAAGCTACACTGAGCAGTTTTACCAGCTGCATCAGTTACTTGATAAGTCACAAGAGTAGTTCCTATTGGGAAGGCACTACCAGAAGCTAAACCAGCAGTAAGTACAGTATTAGCACCCGGACAGTTATCTGTTCCAACAGGAGTAGTATAATTTACAACAGCATCACAGCTATCAGCATCATTACTTACAACAATATCACCAGGACATGTAATTTCAGGAAGTTGCGTATCATTCACGGTCACAGTGAAGCTGCACTCAGCTTTATTACCAGCCGCATCCGTTACTTCATAAGTTACTATAGTGTCACCTAAAGGAAAAGTACTACCAGAAGCTAAACCAGCAGTAAGAGCAGTATTAGCACCAGGACAGTTATCTGTTCCAACAGGAGTAGTATAATTTACAACAGCATCACAGCTATCAGCATCATTACTTACAACAATATCACCAGGACAAGTAATAGTTGGAGTTTCGTTATCTGTTACAATAACATTAAAGCTACAGTCAGCAGTTAATCCAGCAGTATCCGTTACTTGAAAAGTTACAGTAGTAGACCCAACAGGGAAAGCAGAACCAGTAGTAGGGCCAGCAGTTTGAGTAACCGAAGCTACACTACAGTTATCCGCCCCAGTAGGCGTTGCAAAGGTAGCAACCGCAGAACAGTTACCAGCATCCACGTTTAAATTAATATCATCAGGACAAGTAATAATTGGAGCTTCGTTATCGGTTACAATAACATCAAAACTACAGTCTGTAGTAAGCCCTGCACCATCAGTTGCAGTATACGTTACAGTGGTAGTTCCAACAGGGAAAGTATCACCAGAATTAAAATTACTCGTAAGTGAAGCAATTTCACAATTATCTCCAGCTACAGGTTGTGTCCAAGTCACTAAAGCACCACATTCACCTGTGTCATTATTTACAGATATATCTGTAGGGCAAGATGAAAAAGCTGGTGGAGTCGTATCGGGATCAGTACCAATAGTAACAGTTGTTGTAGCTTGACAGGTAGTTCCTCCATTAATTACCTGATCAAATTCAATAGTATACGTTCCAGCACCAATAGGATTATTAGTGTTTTCTGGAGTAAACGTATAAACAGTGTTAGGATTAGTAGTTAGTGGATATGAAAATTCTCCTATTTTCACATCATTGGAATCAAAAAGTTTATATGTGGAAGCTGAATTACCATCATTGATTGCTCCTGAACCTTGAACTCTAATTTGTCCATCAGTTTCTCCAGAACAAGAAACATCTGTACCCGTAGCTGTCACTTCTAGACCAACCACAGTAATTGTAAATGAACAAGATTTTGTTATCACACTTCCATCAGGGGCAGTGTAAGTTGCAATATATTGTAAATTATGGACTCCAACAGGATAAAATCCTTGGTTAGGACCAGTTACTGTAAAATCAATTCCAGCCTTACAGCCATCTTCATTTAAAAAACCTTCAATAGCAATTATAGTATCACCAGTATTTGCATTAGTAGGTTTTGCACCTGTATATGTAAAAACAAAACGAAGACTATAAATTCCTGTGATACCTGTTACAGCACCGTTTCCTGGGTCAAAATTAACAGCCCATGAATATGTGGTTTGCGCACCAGTAACAGTATAAGTATTAAGAGCTTTATTAGGATAAGGGTTACCAAGATTGTCTATCCCTCCATCTAAAAATAATTGAACGTTATAGTTCCCTTGATCATAAACAAGATCTATAGTTACATTGGTATCATCTTCTAAAATAAGATAAGGTGTAATAATTTTAGATTTTTCATCCTTATCACCATCATTTCCAGAAAATAATTTTACATATCCACCACCCGTACCAACACGTGATATATAATTAAAATTCCAGCAATCTTGTGATAGTAATTGTTCATTTAATTCAAACAACATATTGAAGTTACCTCCTGTGCTATTATTAGAACAAGTTTGAGAAACATCTGGGGTGTTCCAAATTACATTTGCACCATAAGGAGAGGACGTATCACCTGGAATTGCATAGGTGTCGGCACAAACCGCAATGTCGCTTGGACAATTAGCTAAGGTAATGCAGCTATTATCCTGACTGTATAAATTGGAAAAACCAAGGCACATAAATAGTATAAGTACTAAATATCTTTGTAAATTAGTTTTTAGAGTAATAGTTTTCATAGGCTTGTAAATTATAATACTATAGCAACTTTTAATATTTAATTTTGATTATACAAATTAATAAAAAGATGTAAAGAGAAAGGGTCGTGTTCTTTTTCATGACTTATTTAGATTTTATTTAAAACTAATATTTAAACAAATTCATGTGAATTTTATTAATTGCGTTTAGCTACCAATAAAAATACACTTAATAAAAGTTTTTGAGGGAAAAACAGTGAGGGAGAAACATTGATTAAAAATGTTTTAATCGTAGTTGAAATTTGATTTGGGGTCATAAATTTCTATTAAATATGTATAACAAAATAACGTACATGTTACAACTAAAAAAAAATTATATGTTATAGCACATAAATATTCGACAAAACGCTCTAACATTTAATTTTAACGTGATTATCGTTTAATTTAGCGATATAATGATATCAACCATTATTTGTTAATTTTTTTAAAAAATATTTCAAATTCAATTAATATTAATCTGCAAATAAAATACATTTAAACGAAAAAAACAACATTTTGCCGATAAAAAATGCGTTTAAACGAGTAAATATGAAAAAATTAATCTTAATAAGGCATGCAAAATCTTCTTGGGAATACGATATCCCAGATCATACTAGGCCTTTAAGCAAGAGAGGATTAAGGGATGCGGATATGATTTCCCATAATTTAAAAAGTCAAATCAATCCAGATTTAATAGTATCCAGTGAAGCTGTAAGAGCTAGAACAACCGCTGAAATTTTTATAAAAAACCTGAATTTTGATTTGGAAAAATTCAATTTAAATGATGAATTATATGATTTTTATGGAGAGTCATTAATAAGGGTTATAAAAAATTGCAATGATACCATTAATGAGCTAATGATTTTTGGTCATAATAATGCCATCACAAACTTTGTTAATAGTTTTGGAGATACAACTATTGATAATGTTCCAACATGTGGCGTTACTATAATAATTTTTGAAATTAATTCTTGGAAGGAACTCAAAAAGGGAAGAACCATAAAAACCCTATTTCCTAGAGATTTAAAATTTTAAAAATTACAAGTTTCAATTTTTTTAAACATTTAGTAAACTAATAATTACTGATTAATCATGATGGAAAGTAATTTTCACATCTCTTAAAAGTCGCAGAAAATAAGCCTTTATTTCATTAGTTATAGTTTATATATTTTGTTTAAATAGAATATATTTGTCAATAATTAGAATTTTAAATGACTAAAAACGAAAAGCACTCCAATAGTTACATTAACAGAGAAATAAGTTGGTTACAGTTTAATGCGAGGGTTTTACAAGAAGCTGCAGATAAATCAGTACCACTCATTGAACGCTTGCGGTTTTTAGGTATTTTTTCTAACAATTTAGATGAATTTTTTAAAGTAAGGTATGCAACTGTAAAACGAATTGTACAGGCCGGGAAAGCAGGTAAAAGCGAGCTTGGAGGTATTAAAGCGGCTGAATTACTTGAAATTATCACTAAAATAGTTATTAAACAACAAAGCGACAGCTTAGGCATTTTAAGTAATATTGAAAAGAAGCTAGAAAAGGAAAATATTTTTAGAATTGATGAAACTCAAATTCAAGAATTTCATCATGATTTTCTTAAAAACTATTTTATTCAAAAAATTAGTCCGGCATTAGTAACCATAATTTTAAATGATTTTGTTGATCTTCCAAATTTAAAAGACAGTGCTGCTTATTTAGCAGTTAGGATGGTTATGAAAGATAATCAAAAGCAATTTGCTTTGATTGAAATACCTAAAACCTTTAATCGTTTTATTGAACTGCCTCAAAATGAGGGGAAGAATTATATCATTATGATTGATGATTTATTGAGATATTTTTTAAACGACATCTTCAATATATTTAATTATAAGGCCATTTCAGCGCATATGATTAAAATTACACGGGATGCTGAACTTGATTTTGAAAGTGATTTAAGTAAAAGTTTTATTGAAAAAATTTCAGATAGTGTTAAGGATAGACAAATAGGGCAGCCGGTTCGTTTTGTATATGATAAAAACATTCATAAGGAAACTTTAGAATATTTAATGACAAAAATGGGTATTGATACTGCAGACAGTATTATTCCGGGAGGCAGATATCACAATCGGAGAGATTATATGAGCTTTCCAAGTATGGGAAGAACAGATCTTCTTTATGAAAAAATCAAGGAACTTCCAATTAAAGGATTAAGTCTAGAAGGAAGTATTTTTGAAGAAATTTCCAAAAAGGATTATCTTCTATACGCACCTTATCATACTTTCTCCTATGTCGTAAAATTTTTAAGAGAGGCTGCTTTAGATCCAAAAGTAAAAACTATTAAAATTACTATTTATAGACTTGCTGAGATTTCTCATGTAGCTAGTTCATTAATAAACGCCGCTATAAATGGAAAGAATGTGACCGTTTCAATTGAATTGCAAGCAAGATTTGATGAACAAGCCAATATTGATTATGCACATCAAATGGAAAAAGAAGGCATCCATTTGGTTTTTGGAGTTCAAGGCTTAAAAGTTCATAGTAAAATGTGTGTCATTGAAAGGGAAGAAGGAAAAAAAATTAAGAGATATGGCTTTATCAGCACGGGTAATTTTAATGAATCCACTGCAAAAATTTATACCGATAATACCTTATTTACAGCTAATCAAAGTATCCTTAAGGATTTAGATAAGGTTTTTGAATTTTTTGAAACCAATTATCAGATTTTTAAATACAAGCACATTATTACATCGCCTCATTATACCCAAAAAGCCTTGTTTAATTTGATTGACACAGAGATTTATAATGTTAAAAGTGGTAAACCCGGATATATAAAAGTCAAAATGAATAGTATTACAAGTTATAATATGGTTGACAAACTTTATGAAGCCAGTAATGCAGGCGTTAAAATTCAAATGATTGTTCGTGGTATTTGTTGTTTAATTCCAGGGATTAAAGGGATGAGTGAAAATATTGAAGTTATTAGTATAGTTGATAAATTTTTAGAACATTCAAGGCTTTATGTATTTGGTAATAATAATAATCCTAGGGTATATATTTCTTCAGCGGATTGGATGACAAGAAACATAGAAAATAGAGTAGAAGTAAGTTGTCCCATTTATGATGAAAATATTAAGAATGAGCTTTTAGATACTTTTGAAATAAGTTGGAGCGATAATGTAAAGGCGAGGATTTTAAATGATTCACAAAATAATGAATACAGAAAGAATAATAAGGAAGAAATTAGATCTCAACTGGCAATTTATGATTATTATTCAAAAAAGTTAAATAACTAGTATGTTATTAATTCAAAAATATGCCGCAATTGATATTGGTTCCAATGCCGTAAGATTGCTTATTATGAACGTTATTGAGGAGGCTGGAAAACCAGTTTTATTTAAAAAGAACTCACTGGTTAGGGTTCCCATACGTTTAGGTTCAGATGTGTTTATTTCGCAAAAAATCTCTGAAGAAAATACACAACGCATTACAGATACCATGCTGGCGTTTAAATTATTAATGAAATCTCATAAGGTTGTTAAATATAAAGCTTGCGCTACGTCGGCCATGCGAGAAGCGATAAACGGCAAGGAAGTGGCTAAATTGGTTTATAAAAATTCAAAGATCCGCATTGATATTATTGAAGGTGAAGAAGAGGCAGCAATCATAGCCGCAACAGATTTACATACATATATTGATAATGATAAAACCTATTTGTATGTGGATGTTGGAGGAGGAAGTACGGAATTCACCGTAATTCACGAAGGAAAATCGGTTGCGTCAAGATCTTTTCAAATTGGAACGGTAAGGTTGCTAAATGACATGGTTAAAAAGGATGCTTGGTTAGAATTGGAATTATGGATTAAAGCTCAGGCACATTTATATGATAAAATTGAAGTCATTGGTTCTGGTGGAAACATAAATAAAATCTTCAAAGTTTCAGGTAAAGCCATGGGTAAACCTCTAACCTATTTTTATTTAACTTCTTATTATAACATTTTGCAAAGTTACTCTTATGATGAGCGAATTACCATTCTAGATTTGAATCAGGATAGAGCGGATGTTATTATTCCGGCTATGAGAATCTATCTATCTTCTATGAAATGGAGTGGGGCAAAGCATATTTATGTTCCCAAAATTGGTTTGGCTGATGGTATTATTAAAAGCATATACTATGATACGGTTTCAAGCAATACACAGTAAAATTCTGCACTTTAGCTTTTAAATATATTTTTTTTCGGAATAAGGTATATATTCGTTG
>DATCZQ010000101.1:0-8138 GCA_036525815.1 Yeosuana sp.
ACAAAATAAAATAATTTAATTTGCATAAAATTTTTCATAAAAAATGGGACTATTTGATTTTCTAACTGGAAACAAAACGGAAAAAATTAAGGATTTTCAAGCAAGAGGCGCTGTTATAATTGATGTAAGAACCAAAGTCGAATTTCAGCAAGGAGCCATTCATGGGTCAAAAAACATTCCTTTACAAAATATAAATACACAGATTGGAGCCATAAAAAAACTCAACAAACCAGTTATTGTTTGTTGTGCCAGTGGTATGCGTTCTGGAAGTGCCGCCAGTATTTTAAACAATCAAGGCATTGAAACCTTAAATGGTGGTGGCTGGACTAGTTTATATAATAAACTTTAAAGCTTACTGTAAAACACAAAAACACCAGTTATAAAAATCATTTTACTGATTATAACAACTGGTGTTTTTAAAATATGAACTGATTAATAGCAAACTAAATATACTTTAATTAGCTGATATCCAATTAATTTTTCGATTAAGTGTTATAAAAAAAGTTAAAGCGTTTCATTGATTTATGGCAGCTAAACTATGCTTTGTGATAACTTCAAAGTTTTAAAACTTAATAAAAGGCAGCTTTAATTCAAGCTGTTGTTTACTATTTTCAAGGGTTTTAAGAAATATTAGATGGGATTCTGAATGAGGATTAAATGGTTTATGTTGCAGGCCTTTTTGTATCATACCCACTTCATCCATTATTTTATTTGAATCTTCAGAAATCCAAACCTCCTTAAACCTATTCCAAATATATTCAATAGCTAAGTGATTAGGATGAATCATATCTTCAGCATAAAATCTGTAATCTCTTAGTTCATCCATCATAATTTCATAAGATGGGAAATAATGGATTTTATCGTTTAATATAGAATGAATCGCCGTAATTAAATGTGATTTACTTTGCGTGTTTTCTATAAAGCCATCTTTAAGGTGTCGCACCGGAGATACTGTGAAAACTATTGCAACATCAGGATTCACTTTTCTAATTAAGCATACCATATTCTCAAGGCATTTTATAATTTCTTCAACCGATAATAATTCTTTTGAAAATTGTTTTTGTGGCACTTTATGGCAATTGGCAACTATATTTTGAGATGCGACAAAACGATATACCCATGCCGTTCCTAATGTTACAATAAGGTGTGATGCGTTATGAATTTTTTGATTAGTCAAGCCTAACCGATTATTGAGATCAGATATTAATGTTTCTTTAGAAGGATTACTCAATTTGGAATGTGCATCAAAGCTATGCCATTGCTCATTATAAAAAAAAATGTCCTTTTCTGAATACTGCTTTTTTTCAATAGCACCAGCTATTAAGGTTTCTATTGCTTTTGGATGAAATAATATACCAAATGGATTAAGATGATTTTGAAACTTAAAATACGCTAATTTGTTACCAATATTTTCAACAAAACAAGATCCAAATAATAAAATATTCGATGCGTAGCTTATTAGATCCTCAGTCTGCTTTTTTAATGGTATTTGAGTTTGTAATTTCATTCATTAGATTATTTTAATCGCCAGATTTTACTTTCTATTTAATATAGTCTTTAGCTTTTTCTAATGCTTCTTTAATTCCTTGAGGATTTTTACCACCAGCCGTTGCGAAAAATGGTTGACCACCGCCGCCGCCTTGAATATATTTTCCAAGCTCTCTAACTACTTGACCCGCATTCAATCCTTTGCTTGAAACCAGTTCTTTCGATATATAACAGGTTAACATCGCTTTCCCGTCTTGTTCTGAAGCAAACAATAAAAATAAATTATCAAATTGACTGCCTAAATCAAAGGCTACATCTTTGATACCTGAAACATCCAATTCCAACTGTTTCGCTAAAAACTGAATACCGTTTATTTCAGTCAATTCATTAACTAAATCTCCTTGAATGTTTTTTGATTTTTCCTTTAACAAAGTTTCAATCTGCTTTTTAAGACTCGCATTTTCATCTTGCAAGCTTTTAACTGCTTTAACAGGCTCTTTAGGATTATTAAGTATTTCTTTTAAAACTTCATATTGTTTGTCAATAGTTTCAAAATAATCTCCTACCGCCATATTAGTAATGGCTTCTATCCTTCTAATTCCCGCAGCAATAGCACCTTCAGACTGGATTTTAAAATACCAGATATCACCCGTATTTTTAACATGAGTGCCGCCACACAATTCCATAGATTGACCGAAGCGAATAGCTCTTACACTGTCTCCATACTTTTCGCCAAATAAAGCAATAGCACCTTCATCTATAGCTTTTTTCATCGGAATATTACGTTGTTCCTCTAAAGGTAAATTTTCTCTAATTCTCGCATTTACAAAATCTTCAATTTCCTGCAACTGATCTGCATCTACTTTTGCAAAATGCGAAAAATCAAAACGCAATGATTTTGGTTTTACTAAAGACCCTTTTTGTTCTACATGCGTCCCCAAAATAGTTCTTAATGCCTGATGTAATAAATGAGTTGCCGTATGATTGCTAGCCGATTTTTGTCTGTGTTCCTTACTTACAATAGCTTTAAATGTATCCTCTAAATGTTTAGGTAAATTTTTAGTAATATGAATAGTAACATTATTTTCCTTTTTTGTGTCTAATACATAAATAACATCTCCATTTGGAGCTTCTAAAGAGCCCTTATCTCCAACTTGTCCGCCACCTTCAGGATAAAAAGGGGTCATATTAAATACTAATTGATATTGCTCACCATCCTTTTTAGAAACTACTTTTCGGTAACGGGTCAATTTTACCTCGGCTTCAAGCGTATCATAGCCGATAAACTCTTGAATATCATCCTCTTTAATAACGATCCAATCTGAAGTTTCTGATACTGAAGCAGCACGAGATCGCTCCTTTTGCTTTTTCATCTCATTTTCAAAACCCTTTGCATCTATGTTGTACCCTTTTTCTCTTGCAATAAGCTGAGTGAGATCTAATGGAAACCCATAGGTATCATACAACTCAAAAGCCTTTGCTCCATCTATTATTTTTGAAGGTGTATTTTCAATAACTTTATCTAATAACAGTAAACCTTGATCTAAGGTTCTTAAAAAGGAACTTTCCTCCTCTTTAATGACGTTCTCAATTAATCTTTCTTGGGCTTTAATCTCAGGAAATGCCGTTCCCATTTGAATGCTTAAGGTTTCTGCCAACTTAAAAATAAACGGTTCTTTCTGATTTAAAAATGTGAAACCATAACGAATGGCACGTCTTAAAATCCTTCTAATCACGTATCCAGCACCCGTATTACTAGGTAACTGCCCATCGGCAATTGAAAATGCCACGGCTCTGACATGATCTGCAATAACCCTTATAGCCACATCAATTTCTTGATCTTTACCGTAGTTAGAATTTGTTATGGTTTCAATTTCTCGAATAATAGGTGTAAATACATCGGTATCATAGTTTGACTGAACTCCTTGCAAAACCATGCACAGGCGCTCAAAGCCCATACCCGTATCAATATGTTTATTTGGAAGCACTTCAAGCGAGCCGTTTGCCTTGCGGTTATATTGCATGAATACCAAATTCCATATTTCCACCACCTGAGGATGATCATTATTTACTAAATCTCTACCAGATATTTTTGCCTTTTCTTCAGTAGATCGTATATCAACATGTATTTCACTACAAGGCCCACAGGGACCTTGATCGCCCATTTCCCAGAAATTATCTTTTTTATTACCTTTTAAAATACGGTCTTCTGAAATAAATTGTTTCCATAAATCAAAAGCTTCAGTATCCATTGGGAGGTTGTCTTCGTCACTGCCCTCAAAAACCGTTACATAAAGAATCTCTTTATCAATTGCACAAACTTCAGTTAAAAATTCCCAGGCCCAGGCTATGGCCTCTTTTTTGAAGTAGTCGCCAAAACTCCAATTACCCAGCATTTCAAATAAAGTATGGTGATAGGTATCATACCCAACTTCCTCTAAGTCATTGTGTTTTCCAGAAACACGTAAACATTTTTGAGTATCGGCAATTCTATTGTTTTTAGGTTTAGCGTTTCCTAAAAAATACTCCTTAAAAGGTGCCATACCAGAATTTACAAACATTAAGGTAGGATCATCCTTTAAAACCATTGGGGCTGATGGGACAATACTGTGATCCTTTTCTTGAAAAAACTTTAAAAATTTGGCACGAATATCTTGAGACTTCATTTATGTAAGATGGTTACTGTGTTCTTAAATTATATTAATTGCGAAACAATTTTTATATTTGATGCTTTGCATGCAATTTAATGATAAATTGCAAGTTATATAAAGTGCAAAAATAGTATAATTTCAGTAATGAGTAAGGTAAAATATTATTACGATCCTGAATCTCTTTCTTACAGAAAAATAGAAAGAAAGAAAAGAACCACCCTTAAATACGCTTTTATGTTTTTATTGGGTTCTGCTCTTTTTGGGTTCTTATTTGTTTTTCTTGCTAGTCAGTATGTTGAATCCCCCAAGGAACGCGCTCTTAAGCGAGAATTACAAAACGTGCAACTTCAGTTCCAACTACTTAACAGGAAAATGACCGAAGCCGAGACCGTTTTGGCTAATGTTGCCGACAGAGATAATAATATTTACCGGGTATTTTTTGAAGCGAATCCTATACCTGACGAACAGCGTAAGGCCGGTTTTGGTGGTATAAACAGATATAAAAATTTAGAAGGTTTTGATAATTCCAAACTTATAATTGCAACCAGTAAGCGCCTGGACGTGTTACAAAAGCAAATTGTAGTACAATCAAAATCACTTGATGAAATTGCGAAACTCGCTGAAGAAAAAGAAAAATTATTAGAGGCTATTCCAGCAATTCAACCCGTAAAAAATGAAGACTTAAAACGTATGGCTTCAGGTTATGGCATGCGATCAGACCCTTTTACTAAAGTTAGAAAAATGCACTGGGGTATGGATTTTTCAGCACCTAAAGGAACCCCCATATATGCTACAGGGGATGGTGTAGTAGTGCGTGCAGATGAAGGCGCCACTGGTTACGGAAAACATATCAGAATTGATCATGGTTATGGCTATGTCAGTTTATATGCGCATCTATTTAAGTATAATGTTAAGAAAAATCAAAAAGTCAAGCGTGGAGAATTAATTGGTTTTGTTGGTAGCACGGGGCGTTCAGAAGCACCCCATTGCCATTATGAAATCTTTAAAGATGATGTGCGTATAAATCCAATAAACTTCTATTATGGAAGTTTGACCGCAGAAGAGTTTAATGAACTATTAGAAAATGCGTCATTAGAAAACCAATCTTTAGACTAATGTATATAGAATTACCCGAAAAACGATATTATGGTATTGGCGAAGTGGCTGAAGCTTTTGGTGTGAACACTTCATTAATACGGTTTTGGGAAAAAGAGTTTGATGCACTTAAACCAAAAAAAAACGCTAAGGGAAACCGAAAATTCACACCTGAAGACATCAAAAACCTGAAGCTTATCTATCATTTGGTTAAAGAACGTGGTTTTACTCTAGATGGTGCAAAAACACATCTTAAGGAAGAAAAGCAAAAAACCCTCAATAACTTTGAAATTATTAGTAAATTAGAGGATATAAAAAATCAACTTTCAAAAATAAAAGATCAACTTTAAAATTAAAAAATCATGAAAAAATGGTTAATTCCAGTAATTATAATATTAGTTATAATTTTTGGCGTCTACAGATGGGCCGTTGGATTCAATAATAATGCGGTAAAATTAAATGAAAATGTGAGTGAAGCATGGGGTAATGTTCAAACCTCTTACCAACGAAGAAATGACCTGATTGGAAATCTTGTGAACACGGTTAAAGGTGCAGCAGATTTTGAACGTAAAACATTAACAGATGTCATTGAAGCACGTTCCAAAGCGACCCAAACGACTATTGACCCTGCTAACATAACACCAGAACAACTGAAACAATTCAATGAAGCTCAGGGAGGGTTAAGCAGTGCCTTGTCAAGATTATTAGTAACCGTGGAACGCTACCCGGAATTAAAAGCCAATGAAAACTTCCTAAAACTACAGGATGAATTAACCAGCACTGAAAATACCATTCAAACTGCCAGAACAAGATATAACGAAGCCATTAAACCTTTCAATAATCATGTAAAAACATTTCCAAACTCCATATTAGCAGGTCTGTTTCATTTTGAAGGTAAACCTTATTTTGATGCTGAAGCAGGGGCAGAAAAACCAGTTGATGTAGAATTTGATTTTAATTAAATTATGTCTAAAGTAGAAGATTTCCTTTCGAAAGAAGAAGAACAGGAAATCATTGAAGCGATAAGAACAGCAGAGTTAAATACCTCTGGAGAGATTCGTGTGCACATTGAAAAAACATCTAAAACAGACGCCTTTGATCGTGCCTTAGAAGTATTTCACTTCTTAAAGATGGACAATACTAAAGATCAAAATGGGGTTCTTATTTACGTCGCTGTCAAAGACAAAACTTTTGTGATCTATGGCGACAAAGGTATTAATGAAGTAGTACCTACTGATTTTTGGGATAGTACTAAAGATCTTATTCAATCACATTTTAAAGCAGGAAATTTTAAACAAGGTCTTGTTGAAGGTATTTTAAAAGCTGGTAAAGAATTAGAAAAACATTTCCCCTGGATACACGGAGATAAAAATGAACTTTCAGATGACCTCTCGAAAGGATAATCCTAAAATGATATATTCCGTTTCAAATAGTAATTTACTTATTAGGCCAAATGGTTTCATTAAACACGCTATTCTATTAATAGCCATACTGTTTTCCTGCTTTTCTTTTAGCCAATTTGATATTCCAGATATTCCCAAAGAGCAAACCAGTGTTTATGATTATATAAATCTCTTATCAGGTTCTGAAAAAAGTACTTTAGAAAATAAACTTATTAAATATTCTGATACCACTTCTACACAAATTGTGGTCGTTATAATTAGCACTGCAAAAGGAGAAAATATTGGGTTACTTGCGCCAAGATGGGCTCAAAAATGGGGTATTGGACAAGCTAAGGAAGATAATGGTGTCTTTATTTTATTAGCCAGAGATGATAGAAAAATATGGATTTCTCCTGGCTATGGTGTTGAAGACAGATTAACTGCAGGAATAGTGGGAGAACTTACAAGAAACGTTATTATTCCTGAATTCAAAAATGGCAACTATTATCAAGGTTTAGATAAAGGTGTGGATGCTATTTTTGATATTTTAACAGGGGCTTATCATGGTAGCAGAACCGTGGAGTCTCAACCCTTCCCATCTCAGTTTATTATTATATTAATCGTTATTTTCATCATCATCATTATCTCAATTTCAAAAAACAGACGTGGTGGTGGTGGCAAAGGACGCGGCAAACACCAAGGTTTTGATATTTGGGACGCTATTATTTTAAGCAATTTAGGCCGTGGAGGCTTTGGAAAACGCTCAGGCGGCGGTTTTGGCAGCGGAAGCTCCGGTGGCGGCTTCGGTGGCGGCTTTGGTGGTGGTGGCTTCTCAGGCGGTGGTTCTGGTGGCAGTTGGTAGAAACCAGTTTCTTGAAGAAACTAATTTCTAACATCCATCAAATTATATATTTACTTCTTCCGCATATATACACTTATAGGCACCCCATGAAAATCAAAATGTTCACGTAACTTATTTTCCAGAAACCGTTTATAGGCATCTTTCACATATTGAGGTAAATTACAAAAGAATGCAAACTGAGGTTGTGGTGTTGGCAATTGCATAATATACTTAATCTTAACATATTTTGCTTTGTATGCCGGTGGTGGGTAATTTTCAATAATAGGCAGTAAGATTTCATTCAACTTACTCGTTTTTATCTTTTTTGTTCTGTTTTTATAAACCTCAACAGCCGTTTCTATAGCTTTATATATACGTTGTTTGGTTAAAGCTGAAATAAATATAATAGGCACATCTGTAAAAGGCTCAAGTTCCTTTCTAATGGCTTTTTCATATTCTTTGGTAGTTTTTGTATCCTTCTCAACCAAATCCCATTTATTCACCAAAATGACAATCCCTTTTCTATTGCGTTCAGCAAGCCAAAATATATTTTGAACTTGTCCGTCAAAACCTCGGTTTGCATCCATAACAATTAAACATACATCGCAATGTTCAATAGCGCGAACACTTCGCATGACTGAATAAAATTCCAGATCTTCCTTAACTTTAGCTTTACGTCTT